>JANMVK010000334.1:0-6937 GCA_031392725.1 Pseudobdellovibrionaceae bacterium | reverse complement strand
CCGCCTTTTGAAATGAACGCGGTAGAAAAATTCTTCAAAGGAAAGATCGAAACCAGCTTTGCAGATCGTAAAGTGATTTAAAATATACGATTTCGAGGCCTCGTAAAGCGCCATTATAAATTTCTTCGCGCGTGGGCAATGCGGAAAAAGTTCCGTTGGGATGCTGAACGCACCAGTGAATCGACTGAAGGGTGACCGTGTTAATGCCGCAGCCTCGGGCGGGCGTGGGGTTTTCGATGTATGTGAGCCCGGCCGGCGCCGAGTAAACCGGAAATTGGTAAACAGCCGTGCGCACCGCCGAGGCATCCATGCCTGAGGGGCTAAAATAACCAGTGAATTGCGTTTTCCCGATGGGAATTTTAGGCGGCGGCTTACCCGGGTCATCACCCTTATCGCGCGCGCGGCCGTTACTCTTAAACCAATCAAAGTCCTGCGCCACCCGTTTGGCGAACGTGGCATAGTTTATTCCAGGCGTGCCGGCCAGGTTGAAAAGTTGAACGCTGGCATCTAAGCAGTACTCGCGCTTAGTAACCATGCGACAGCCGAATTGGAAGGCCACATCGAGTTCCGCTGGCGTTTTAGCGCGGCAGTTGGCAATTTGGTTGGCCAGGGCGGCTTGGATCTCACTCACTTTTCCATCAAGGCAGGCCAGTGGAAGATTTTTATCGGGTTGAGCCACCGGCTTAGACAGGATCGGCTCCCGCGCCGGTTCACCGGGTTTTGGCGTCGAGTATTTGTCTCTTTGGATTTTATCGAGGCACTCTTGAATCGGATCTCTGAGGTCGGCGAATGCGAGGTTTGTAAGCAGCGCGAGGAGGATGAGACTGAGGTGTTTGTTTGTCATTCCTTATTGAATCGCGAGTGGAAGACGTGGGCAATGGGCGGCTGGACTTTGGTACTGCGCTTCCGGCGTCCGTCCGCTGCCGGATGCCACTTCAAATGAGTAAAGGTCTTAGGCCGCGTTTCATCTTGCAATGCATTTTGGCATGTTTCTGTTTCAATGGGACGCTCAAAAGCAGGACTTTAATATTAAAAAACACGGAGTGTCCTTCGAGGAAGCCATCACAGTATTTTTTGAAAGCCATTCAATTGAGTACTTTGACAACCGCCATTCTCAATCCGAAGATAGATTCTGGATACTGGGAGAATCGAATCTAGGGCGCATTTTGTTGGTCGTATACACTTTCCGGAGATCGTTCCATGCGAAAAAAACTTATTACTATTTCCGAATCATCAGCGCGCGCATTGCTAACGAGAAAGAAATCGAGCTTTAAATACAGAGAAGTTAAAGACGAGGACATTGATTATTCCGACATTCCCGAACTGACCGCTGAACAAAAGGCAAAGTTCAAGCCACGTTTTCCGACGCCGATACGGAAGACCAAGGCAAGGAATCGCTAAGCTTGCCGGCTCATGACGCGAACCGCTTCCGCAGCGGAAGCGAGTTGCGTCAATGTGAACAACCGTAAATAATAGTCGCACCAACACCGGCGATCCAACACCAGGAGCAACCCCCAAATGAAACGGTCGATTCTCTTCTTCATTCTCTTGTTATCGAATTTCGCCTCCGCCGCAGACGATGCATTCACCATCAAGCAACTTTTGATCGAGCGTGACCGGGTCGTGGTGAGTTTTAAAGGCGAGCTGAGTGAAGGAGCCGAATTAGTCGCGAGCTTTAAAGATGGAAAGCAGTGTCTTTTAACAGTCACCACCGTCAAAGATAAATTGGCCAATTTAAGTACTTCAACTTGCAAATTGGCTTCAGACTTAGTCGTGGGCCAAAAGCTTGAGAGATCCATGGCGGTTGATGAGTCGGGGATGATGGAGGCAAAAAAAGCGGACCGTACAGGGGAGCCTGAGAAGCCGAGAACTCCCAGGGCAAAATCCTCGTTCCGGGATGGCAGCATCCACGGATCCGTTTACGCCTTTGTCGACAGCGGGAATGAAATCACCTTTGACAGTGTCTCGGCCAAATCCGGAACCACGACCCAAAGAGGCGATGCCGTTTACCGAACGGACTCAGGCAAGGGAATAGGTGTTGAGATTTGGCAGATTTTTCCCTTGGGCATCGGCTGGATGGGCGGGCTGTCTTACGACATGGATCGGGAGGTCAATTCGGTCAAGACCACATTGGACGGAGTGACGATTGATGCGGATTACCTATCACCCAAACCCCATTACAGTTTTATAACGATTTATGGAAACGCACTCTACGAGATCAGCAGCAAATTTTATCTTCTACTTGGTTTGAATTACACCAGCCCGACATTCAAGCAGGGCGGGGGCGCGACTGGATCGATCACGGTCAGTGGCGCCTTGGGCGGACAAACTGGCGCGGGCTTTCGCATCACCGATCATTTCAGCATCGAAATGCTGGTCAGAGTTGTGTCGGTCAGTGTGACCGCGAAAGACGCGGGGACTGATTATGACTATGGCACCGGCTTGGGCGCGGGTGTTCATCCGAATTTTAAATTTGATTTTTAGGCCTTAAATCAAGGCTTCCCGCTGCCATTGCGCCCACCCCGGCGGATTTTAGGCTGCGGTTTCTCCCCGCCGCTAAACTTCCGCAACAGGTCACTATCCGCAATAGTCCCAACCTTGCCGCCCGAATTTTGAGTGGCGGCCTTGCGCTGCAAGAGCTGTTTGAAAATGTTGGGTTTTTTGGCTGGTTTCATGGTGTCGATCAGTATTTGGGTTCATGGGGATTGTCAAACCCAGCGAGCTCCTATTATCATAATTCCCTATGGAAAACGTTCTGGACAAAGGCCCCGCACCGCTCTCCCTCGGCGAGATCAATCTGCCCTCGACAAGCTTCGATGAATTGACCCCTTGGGGCCCGCGGTTTCTTTTTGTGTTACTGTCAAAAATTGTGGGCCTTAATTTAAAGAGCATCTCGTTACCGGAAGGTCTCACCGGCAAAAATAAGATCCCCGAGTATGCATTGAAAGAGTTCCATAATCTTCCCAATGGTTATTATTCCAACTTCCTCACTAGAGGCTATAGCACCGGGTTCAATTCAATAATGTTGGGAAAAATGGGCCGCGTTCGCCAGGATATGGCCCGCGAATTGTCCGGTTGCACCAGTGTTTTGGATTTGGGCTGCGGTGACGGGTCCTCTACTAAAGCTTTGTGTGATGAGGGCATCCGCGATGTTTGGGGACTGGATCTTTCGCCCTACATGCTCGTTCACGCCATCAACCGAAATCAAACGGCTAAGTTTGTTCAAGGGGTGGCGGAGGATACCGACTTTCTTGATGAAAGTTTCGACGGCATTGCAACCTGCTGGACTCTCCATGAAGTTCCCTGCCGGATTAGTGATTTAATTTTATCAGAGTGTTTTCGAATATTGAGGCCGGGCGGCAAGCTCGTGATTGTGGAGCCTTCGAAATTCCAATATCGAAAGACGTATCTCCAACTGTTCAGGGAGTTTGGCTGGAGGGGACTCTATTTCCGATTCCTCGCCCAGCATCCCCATGAGCCCTATATCAATGAGTGGCACGACAAGGAAATTAAACCTTGGTTGGAGAATCATGGATTCCAATTGGTCTCTAACATCAATGATATTCCTGAAGAAAAGATCGTGGCCTTAAAACCTATGTCTTAAAAGCACATGGGGCCGTTATATCCGGCCAAGCTCACGGTGACTTGCGTGCCGCAACTGCCGGTTCCGCTGTAGGAATAGGGCGGAAACGCATAATAGTAATCGTAGTTGTGGGAATACGCGGTGCCGTTGGCGTACACCTCCACCACATCCAGGCGCACGCACTGGAGCTGACCGTTTAACACCACCGGTATATGTTGAATTCCCGTGTGCAGTAAAAACTGATCGCAGCTGGTTTGATTCATAAAAACTAAATTCGGATATTGGCCTGAATAGGTGTAACTGGCTTTAAGGTTCAATGATCCCGGCGAGCAGGCGGAGGGTTGGCCGTACTGGTTGGTGTAATTTCCGATGGCGGGGCATTTAATGATCATGGGTTGCGCGCTACACGAATCACCGGTGGAAACCGTGTACTGGTTGAGTTGTGCGTTGAAGATGCATGCATTTTTTTGAATCGTGGTGCCGAGACCATTGTTGCTGGCGTCTGCATTTGATCCATCATGAGACGAGCATCCGACCAGTAAAACGGCACCTGTTAATATGATGAACAATTTCAATTGAGCCCCCGATAATTTACGAATTCCCCAGCGGATATTGGAATATTAGAGCAATCCGTGCGCCAGGTGGTGTGCCAGTCTGGGACGGGCGCCGCTATTTAAATTTTGCGCCCGTGTTGAGGCCGATTCGCGTGGAGTTAAATTCATATCCACCCCACACCAGCATTTCGGTTCCCGTCCACACGGCACTGTGCTCGGAGCGGACCGGGGAGCCAACAGTGGAAAGTGGTGCCCAAGTGTTGGTGGCCGGATCGTAAATACCGCCGTCATTGAACTGCGGTCCCGGATTTCCACCCGCGCCGCCACCATGCACGATCATTTTCGTGCCGGTCCAAACGGCTTTGTTGCCGCAGCGGGCGCTCGGAGCATTGACCGAGCTGAGCCTGGCCCAGGTGTTGGTGGCTGGATCGTAACTGTGAAATTCGTTGTTGTAGGGCAAGCAGCCGCCAAAAATTAGAATTTTGCTGCCGGTCCATACGGCTTCCACCCATTGCCGGGCGGTTGGCGCGCCGACGGTGCTCACCGGAGTCCAAGTTAGCGTGGTGGAATCGTAAACGGCGCCATCGCCTCTTTGAAAGACCGCGGGATCATATCCGCCCCAAACAAATATTTTGTTATTGAAGGAAACCATCGCATGAAACGATCGGGCTGGAGGAGGATTCATCTGCGGAAACACGGACCATAGGTTGGTGACGGGATCATAAATGCTTCCGGCATTGCTGGCGCCCGAAACGAGCCCGCCCCAAACGACAACTTTGCCATTTAACATAACCGCGCGGGAACCATTGGCGGGAGCGTTAGCCCCCGTTGCGCTAATCGCAGTCCAAGCTCCGGCCACCGGGTCAAACAGAGCTCCGTCATTTAAAAATCCGGCTCCACCGCCGGGCCAACCCGACCAAATAAACATTTTTGATCCTGTCCAAGTGGTGGCCTGACCCCAGCGCGGCGCCGGAGTGTTGGTCATCGGCATGGCCGCCCAGAGATTTTGTAAGGGTGCGGGCATCGGAGCCGGCACAGGCACTGGTACGGGTGTGGGCGCGGGCGCTGGGTTCGGATTGGGCGTGACGGCAACAGGGCCCGGCGAAGGCGACGCGGTTGAGGAGTTGTCATTTGTGCCGGAAGTCCCTGAGGTAAAACCGGTGCCGCAGTTTTGAAAGGTAAACAACAACAGTCCCAAAATGAGACATGACGAAACGAATTTAAATGATTTCATATTTTTCCCCCGCACCCAGCCGCATTGTAGTGCAATTAATCAGCCATCTGCGGGCGCGCAAGATTGGTGGCGGGGAGGATGTCATGGCAAAGGATTAGACGCCCGTGTAGATAGCCGGCCGTTGTTAGTGATCAAATTCTCACGTTTTATACACCGGTATCCTATTAAAATCCTCCGCCTCTTTCTCATCTAGTAAAAAATCTTTCACTGCCATCAATATTGCCGTATTGGAAGTAAATAGCTCCCGATTGAAGTTAAGCGCGGTGGTCAAATCTAAATCTTCAATCGGAGCATCCTGAACCTCTTTATAAAAATCATTGAGAGCGGAACTATAGCTATCCTGAATAACATAAAACATCGTTTGAAATTCTTTGAAATCCGGCTTTGTTTTCTGCTCCATCAGGGCTGTCAATTTCCGGTATAAGTCTTCGGTGCCCTTTTTGTGGTAAGTAAAAAATTTGAACTTTATATCGATTGAAGAGCGCCTGAGGTCGTCAATGTTGCTCGCTACATCTTTCATACTTTTTATGGAGTGCATGCTACTGCGCACCGCCGAAATCATTTGGCCAAGTCGAGCGTTTTGTTCATCCTGAACTTTTGTTCTAAGAGATAAATAGAATGCCTGCAGCTCGCCCTGCAACTGTTTCAGAAATTCATACCTTTCCTCAGGGTTTTTCGAAAGGAATTGTTTCTTATCGTTGATGGGCCGAAAGTCAGGATGGACGCACAATGATTTGATATCAATATCAAACAGCGCCAGGTTAAAAAGGATCGAGTTGTGAATAAAATATTCCACTTCTCTTTGGAATAAATCAAGCGCTGTTTCAGGGTCAGCGACATTGGCATTCCCGATAAACGCAGTAGCTGAAGCGTCCGTGTCTTTAAAAAACTTTTCTAAGAGTGTTGTGAATGAGCCAAGGAAGGGAAGAAAAATAAAAATACCAATGATGTTGATCAGTGTTGAGAATGTAACCAGGCCGATCAGCGGATCATGTATTTTAAAAGTACTCGTGATTAAATTCAAAGTCGGCTTAAGCAAGGAGAAAGCCAATATCGTAAGAAAAACATTAAAAATGAAATTACCAAGCGCCACTCGCTTTTTTGAGGCGTTCCCTCCCATAGAGCCCACCAAAATTTTCATGGTGGTTCCTGTTTCTGAGCCCAGAACAATAGCAGCCGCAGGTGCAAAACTAATAGCTCCTGCGTGAAGTGCGCTGAGGGTAAGTGCCATGGTTACGGAACTGGACTGCACCAACGTAGTGATGATAAACCCTATTACCAAAAAAACAGACAGTGATAGCTCTGCGTATCTGGAAAAATCAAACGCCCGTACCTGTCCTTCCATTGCCGTTTTCATAAATGAAAGCCCAATGAACAACAATCCAAATCCGAATAGAAAATATGAAATGTACTTAATTATCTTCCGGTTACCGAATAGAATCAGAAGCATGCCCCCAAGAAAAACTGCCGGGTAGGCCGCCACTTCTATATCTACTTTAAAACCAAGAGTAGCGACAAACCAACTATCAAGCGTGGTGCCTAAGTTAGCACCAAGAATAATGGCCA
>JANMVK010000298.1:0-6373 GCA_031392725.1 Pseudobdellovibrionaceae bacterium | reverse complement strand
AGGAAAAATCTTATACAACACAGATCTAAACACAGTCCGCATGTGGAACGGCTCCGGATTCCAAGGCTTCTCACCATCCGGCGCCGCCGGAGGCGATCTTACCGGCACGTATCCAAATCCGCTGATCAACACAGCAGCAGTGACCACAGCAAAAATCGGAACCGATGCCGTAACCTCAGCAAAAATTAACAACGCAGGCATCGCAACAAGCAGACTCGTAAGTTCAGACATCACAACCGGCGCCAATTTAGAATTCGTAGGCTGCGGCTTAAATCAAATCATGACTTTTGATGCCGCTGGCAAATGGTCTTGCACCACAGTCACCGCATTGATTGGTTCTTCAGGGGTTACCGGCGGAGCCTACGGCTCGGCCACGACAGTAGGCCGGTTCGGCGTAAACGCGCAAGGCGCGGTAACGTTGGCAGTCAATGTTCCAATCGCCTTCCCGGTCACTTCGGTCGCAAGCAAAACCGGAAACGTAATTTTGAACGCGGCCGATATCGTGGGAATTAAAACCGCAGCCCTCGAAGACGTAGGCATTCTACCCGGCAACGTACCGCAACTCGACGCCGGCGGAAAAATTCTAGAAAGCCTTTTACCCACTAGCATCAGCCGTATCATCAAGGTCACCGCAGGTTCAGGATTACTGGGTGGCGGCACTTCGGGTGATGTGACACTGGCTCTCGATCTGTTAAACGTGGACGCTTACAAACTGCGCGGCCGCAATATCGGCAGTGCTGTTCCCAACGATCTCGATGTGCTCGCGTGGAACGCAGGGTCCGCAGCTTGGGAGCCGATCGCAATCCCCTCAGCCCCGGTGCAAACAGTCGCCGGCCGTGTGGGCAACGTCGTTCTTGATGTAGGCGATATTAATTCCGCCGCGGGAAAATATTTTACTTACGCTCCGGCTAACTCCGCATGTTCGACCAACGAAATTTTAAAATGGAATGGCTCAGCATGGTTGTGCGGCGCTGACAACAACGCCGGCGGCGATATCACTGAAGTGGCCGTGGGCACCGGGCTTTCAGGTGGCGGAATCACTGGCGCGGTCACACTGTCATTGTCTAACACCAGCGTCGTAGCGGCCTCTTACGGCACACCCACAAAAGTGGCGACGTTCACGGTCGATGCGCAAGGCCGATTAACCGCCGCTGCCGAACAGAACATTGCGATTGAGCCCAACGCCATCAACCAACATGGCGCCACTCCCAACCAAGTGTTGAAGTGGAACGGTTTTGCTTGGGGCCCGGCGGCTGATACCGACACGGGAATCACAAATATCATTGGCAACGCACCGGTTTTAGTTGCCGGACCATCATCGGCCACTTCGATTGGTGTCGACACTGGTGTTCTCACCGGTCAGTTGGTGCAAGTTGCAGCTTCAAATAGATTGCCCGTGATTGATGGCCGCAATTTAACAGATGTAGACGCGGCTACCCTTAGAGGCCGTGCACTTTCTGCGCAGGCCCCAACTCCCACGCAGGTGTTGGGTTGGAATGGTGCTTCATGGGTTCCTGTATCCCCCACCATGGGCACAGTGACCACAGTTTTTACTGAAAATGGAATTCTCGGCGGTCCAGTTTCCAACTACGGCACAATTTCAGTGGATACCGGCACGACGAACGGCAAAATCGTGCAAGTCGGAGTGGGCGATAAACTTCCCGTTATCGACGGCAGCAATTTATTTAATCTCAACGCCATCTCACTCAACGGAATTTCAACTTGGGCTTCAGGCTTAACCGCAGGTTATGTCCTTAAATACAACGGCTCGGCGTGGTTGCCCGCTCTCGATGCCAATGCCGGCGGAGACATTCAAGATGTAGTAGCCGGAACGGGATTAAATGGTGGCGGCACCACCGGCTCCGTGACTCTTAACTTAGCCAACACCGCAGTCACGCCAGCGCAGTACGGCACTTATAGTCAAGTGCCGCAATTCAACGTGGACGCTCAAGGGCGAATCACTTCGGCTATAAATATTGACATTGCCATTGCCACTTCTCAGATCACACAATCCAACGCGGCTCCCGGCAATGTTCTCAAGTGGAACGGCAGCGTGTGGTTTCCTCAGGCCGACACCGACACCGGCATCACCGCACTTTCCGGCGACGTGACCGCCAACGGCTCCGGTTCAGTGGTCGCAACAATTCAAAACAACGCCGTCACATCGGCCAAAATTAATTCAACCGGAATTGCCAACAGCAGATTGTTAATTACCGACAACGCCGGCGGCAACACGGTCACCTACGCGACTTGCGCCACCGGACAGGTTCTAAAATTTAACGCCGCATCTGGCTTTGGCTGGGCATGCGGCAACGATGCGGGCGCGTCCGGCGTTCTCACACAAATTGATACCGGTCCCGGACTCGTCGGTGGTCCGATTGTTTCCGCAGGCAGTATTTCTCTCTCGACAACTGGCGTGGGCGCGGGATCATTCGGTAGCGCCTCACAAGTGGCAAACTTCACGGTCGATGCTTGGGGCCGCCTCACCACAGCCGGAAACACCGACATAGCGATTGAACCCAATGCAATCAACGCTCACGGCGCCATTCTTAACCAAATTCTAAAATGGAATGGTTTTGCGTGGACACCCTCGACTGACGTTGATTCCGGCGGTGACATTCAAGCTATTATCGCCGGCACCGGCTTAACCGGTGGCGGAATTACCGGAGCCGTAACAGTTAACCTAAACAACACCAGCGTCACCGCAAACTCCTACGGCGCCCCCGATCAAGTCGCCACATTCACTGTTGATGCTCAAGGAAGATTGACAGCCGCGGCCTCAACTCCGATTGCGATCAATCCCACACAAATTAATGTGGGCGCGGCCACTCTGAACCAAGTGTTAAAATGGAATGGAACTTCATGGCATCCTTCACCTGACATCGACACCGGCATTACCAATATCACCGGCAATGCACCGGTTTTGGTGTCTGGGAATTCAGCGGCAACCACCATTGGCGTTGACACTGGTGTTCTTACCGGTCAATTAGTGCAAGTCGCAGCGTCAAATAAATTACCGGTCATCGATTGTAGTAATTTAACGGATGTAGATGCAGCAACGCTAAGAGGCCGCGCACTTTCTGCACTGGCCCCCACGCCAACTCAGGTTCTGGGATGGAATGGCTCTTCATGGATTCCCGTTTCGCCCACCATGGGAACCGTGACCACTGTTTTCACCCAAAACGGCATCATCGGCGGCCCGGTTTCAAACTACGGTACAATTTCAGTGGATACCGGCACGACGAACGGCAAAATCGTGCAAGTCGGAGTGGGCGATAAACTTCCCGTCGTTGACGGCAGCAATTTATTTAATCTCAATGCAATTTCGCTAAATGGCATCTCAACCTGGGCCAGCGGCCTAACCAGCGGCTATGTCCTTAAATACAACGGCGCAGCTTGGTTGCCGGCACTCGATATTGATTCAGGCGGCGATATTCAAGCGGTGATCGCAGGCACCGGCTTAACCGGTGGCGGAGTCACAGGCGCCGTGACCGTTAACCTTAACAACACCAGCGTCACCGCAAACTCATACGGATCCCAAAATCAAGTCGCCACATTCACAGTTGATGCTCAAGGAAGATTAACCGCCGCCGCTTCGACGCCAATTTCCATCACTCCTCTGCAACTCCAAGTGGGAGCCGCAACCGCAAACCAGGTGTTAAAGTGGAACGGCACCTCATGGCATCCACAAACTGACCTCGGCATCACCGCATTGACCGGTGATATCTCGGCTTCTGGCGTGGGATCTGTGGCAGCCGTAATCGCTTCGAATGCGATTAAGTCCAATATGATCAACACCACCGGCATTGCAGTAAACCGTCTCGTAATTAGCGATGCCACTAATGGATCGAGCTTAGGTTTTGCAACGTGCGGGGTGCATGGCCAGGTCTTAAAATTTAACGCCACGGCCGGTTTTGGTTGGTACTGCGACAACGACGCCGGTGCGGCGGGCGTTCTCACCCAAATTGATGCGGGCTTCGGCTTAGCCGGTGGTTCGATTACTTCTTCAGGTAGTATTTACTTAGGTCTAACGACGGTGGTTGCGGGCAGCTATGGTTCCGCGTCCTCTGTTCCTAATTATACAGTCGATGCTCAAGGGCGACTGACCTCTGCTGCATCAACGCAGATTGCGATCAATCCCACACAAATCAATGTGGGCGCCGCCACTCTAAACCAAGTGTTAAAATGGAATGGAACTTCGTGGCATCCTTCACCTGACATCGATACCGGTATTACCAATATCACCGGCAATACACCGGTCTTAGTTTCCGGTAATTCCGCGGCCACCACCATCGGCGTTGACACCGGTGTTCTTACCGGTCAGTTGGTGCAAGTCGCAGCTTCAAATAAATTGCCGGTGATCGACGGCAGCAATTTATTTAATCTGAATGCGATTTCGCTAAATGGAATTTCAACCTGGGCCAGCGGCATAGCCAACGGCTTTGTCCTTAAATACAATGGCTCGGCATGGTTGCCCATGGCTGACACAGGCATCACCAATATCGTGCCCGGCAACGCAATCTTAGTTACCGGCAACATCAATGCCACCACAATCAGCGTCGACACCGGCATTGGCGCCAATCAAGTAATGAAACTCGACGGCTCAGGACGCCTTGCCATCGGCACGGCAAGCGCAACCGCGGGCGCGATTCTCGACCTGTTTGCCACCGGCACAACCAACAGCTCGCTATTACTCCCGCGCTCGACCACTGCCAGCCGCCCGACTGTCGGCGTTGACGGCATGATCCGCTACAACACTTCTCTCGCGAAATTTGAAGTCTACGAAAACGGCAGCTGGTTCAATATGGCCACCGGCTCCACGGGCGACAATCTCGGCAATCACATCGCCACTGCACAAATTTTATCCACACTCGGCACCGGCACCGCTCCCGGCTACTCCTTCATCGGCCAAACCAACACCGGTATGTCGGCGGTGGGTACGGGCAACATCGCGTTTAATTCCGCGGGTGTGGAACGGCTACGTATCGAGGCTAATGGCAACGTCGGCATAGGAACGACGGTTCAATTTGACAGTTCGACAAGACTCTCCATTGTAGGAGGCGGAGTATACTCTGAAGGAACAGTCCAGTCCGGCAATGCCATATCATTCGCAGCTGCCGACGGAAATGCTACATGGCCGTCAATCACATTTGGCGGCAATCTGGGTGCCGGCTTGTGGTCGCCCGGCTCGAATTCGCTCGGCGTGATGGCCGGAAATGTAGAAAGAATTAGAGTCAGTGCAAGCGGCAATGTCGGCGTAGGAACTACAACTCCTGCAAGCGGCGCGATCTTAGACATCAACGGCACCGGTGTAAACTACAGTTCCTTACTTGTTCCGCGCGACCTCACCGCCCGCCGCCCCACTACCGGCATCAACGGCATGATCCGATACAACACCAATCTCTCGAAGTTTGAAGTTTATGAAAATAGCAATTGGACCAATATGGTTTCAAGCGCAGGCGGCGGCGCCGACAATCTCGGCAACCACACCGCGACCGCGGCGATTCTCGCCACTCCCGGCACCGGGGCGGCTCCGAGTTATTCCTTTGCCGGCGATCCTGACACTGGAATATGGAGCGCGGGACCCAACTCATTGGCCGTAAGCACTAATGGAACCGAGCGGATGAGATTCAGAAGTGACGGTATGATTTCCGTCGATGAAAACGCACCCACGGCGGCGTTCAATATAGGCGCAGGAACTGACACCGTCCCACGCCTGTATATTTCATCGAATCCATATTCCACAACTGGCGAATTCCATCCCGTGACATTTCAATCCTTTTACAATTCCACCACCACCAACACGGCAAAGATTTCGGGCATTCAGAATGTAATGCAAAATGATAATAGCCGAACTAACAACCAAGCGTATGGAATATTCAATGACGTCTCCTTCAACAATACCGGCGGCAATTCCGAAGTGGCGGGGATCTACAATTGGATTAGTCACACCGCGCCCTCGGGCACGACGACAAACTCATATGGTACTTACAATTTCATCGATAAATCTGGGGGAGGCACTGTCGTAAATGCTGTCGGTTCTTACTCCAAAATAACCTCAAGCGGTGGGACAATCACCAATGCCTATGGAGTGTTGATCGACCCGCTGGCCGGAACGAACCGTTGGGGAGTTTATCAGGCGGGCACAAACGACAAAAACTACTTCGGTGGCAGCATGGGTATAGGAACTACTGCACCGTCGGCTGGAGCTATCCTCGATGTCAACGGCACCGGTGTAAACTTCAGCTCCTTAGTTGTTCCCCGCGATCTCACCGCCCGCCGTCCCACCACCGGCGTCAACGGTATGATCCGTTACAACACCAATCTCTCGGCGTTTGAAGTCTATCAAAATAACAATTGGGCCACCATGGCT
>JANMVK010000245.1:0-1362 GCA_031392725.1 Pseudobdellovibrionaceae bacterium | reverse complement strand
TCGCGGTCAATTTTGACTTTCAAGCCGGGGTGAACTTTAAGAAACGTCCATGCTTTAGCCATTACTCTTTACAGGTTCCTTCCAAAATTAGACTGAGCTGTTTAAATGCCTTTTCATCTAGATTATGCGTCTGAATCCAGTTCTTGCGCAACCGAAGTTCGTGCTTAAATGGCTTCCACAGATCCTCATGGGACTTTTCTTGAATGGTCTTTAGTCTAAGTATGGTGGCATTTAGCTTAATATCATCGACTGAGGCTGGACGCCGCTCACCCATGCTTTCGGACATCCATTTCTTAACCACGATGTCGTTAACCTCTTTTGGATTCTGGTAGGCCACCTTGATCATATCCGGGCGCGACACAAACGCGCCGATCACGGGAAGGACAGTGGCCCCGAGTACCATCGGACCGTTCTTACCGCCCGGCGCGAGTTTAAATCCCGGCAGATAATGGACGGTCACCGTCTCCAATCCCTCCGGCTGGGCGATCAGCTCGTAAATTCCATCGTCTTTTTTAAATGCCAGATCGCCAATACTTTTGAGGGAGCCTTTGACCTCGGCGGCGTCGTAATAGGCCGCGCCTTTTTGACCGTAGAAAAAAAATCCGGTCACCACCAGGTTGGACACCTCGGGAAACACGATAAATTTGTTATTCACCAGAAACGGTTCTTCCACATCCCCGCGTTTATTTTGAACCGCCGCGCGGTCGGTGATGGGCATGATATCACGCAGGCATTCAAAGGCATTGTAGGTCCCAAATGCATGAGGAGATGCGACTATCGCAGAAACGGCCAAAATAGCTTTAACAATAGGTCTAAGCGGATTCGTCTTCAAGATCATCATCTCCTAACGAGCCGAGGCTGTATTTCTCCACACGGTAGCGCATGGATCGAAAGGTGATGGCGAGCAGCTTAGCGGCCTTTTTCTTCACGCCGCCGGCGGCGTGAATGGCCTTGATGAGTAACTCTTTTTCGATCTGGCCCATGACCTTATCCAGGTCGAGCCCTTCCTCAGTGATTTGTATTTCATGGGTACTAGCTAATTTACGTCCTGACGGCGTGTTCACGAACGGCGGCAAGCTCTCAGGCAAAATGGTGGCGCCACCTTCCAGCGCCACCGTGCGCTCAATAATATTCTCAAGCTCGCGCACGTTTCCGGGATAGTCATACTTCTTCATCATATCCATGGCGTCACTGCTGATGCCGCCGATGGTCTTAGCCAGGCGGTCGTTGTACTTTTTAAGGAAGTGATTGGCCAGCAGCGGAATATCGTCGGGGCGCTCGCGCAAACTAGGAGTGCGGATATTAATCACGTTCAAACGGTAGAATAGGTCCTGGCGGAACGTGGATTTTTTAACCATGTCC
>JANMVK010000079.1:0-4851 GCA_031392725.1 Pseudobdellovibrionaceae bacterium | reverse complement strand
CTCGACATCGTCGGCACGGGTGGCGACAGGTTCGGCACCGTCAACGTCTCCACCATGGCGTCGGTCGTGGCTGCGGCCGCAGGCGCCCGCGTCGTCAAGCACGGCAACAAGGCGGCGAGCTCGGCGGCGGGCTCCTCGGACGTGCTCGGCGAGCTGGGCGTGGACCTCACGATCCCACCCGAGCGGGTCGCCCAGATCCTGGATGAGGTGGGCATCACCTTCGCCTTCGCCGCCTTGTTCCACCCCGGCTTCAAGCACGCCGGGCCCACCCGCGCGGAGCTCGGCATCCCGACCGTGTTCAACTTCCTCGGCCCGCTGTGCAACCCGGCTCGCCCCGAGGCCTCTGCCGTCGGTGTCGCCCAGCTGGATAAGGTGCCGCTGTTCGTCGGCGTCTTCCAGACGCGTGGAGCAACCGCCCTGGTGTGCGCGAGAGAAACGTGGGTTGGCGCTTGGATTATTTTTTAACTGACGGAGATTCGAAGTCGCGGTTAAAATCAGCACGCCATCAACCGGAAGTTTATGGCTCGGATCATTGTCCTGTGACGCTAGAAATTCGCGACTGAGATTTTAAAAAGGGAGAATTGTGCACGGCGAATTGGGATTGTTGTAGTGAAAGTTGCGACCGCTCTAGGGATGTTTGTCTTTAATAAATATTATTCGCACTCTAAGAGAATGCCCATCCGGCATTTCTCTTTCATCTTCAGCGTGATCCGCCAGAAGAGGTCTTCTTCCTTCTCATTGATCTCTTTCGAGCGCACCAAGCGGTTCATCGCGGAGCGGACTCCGCGCGGAAGATATTGGCTGAGATCCGTGCCGGTTTTAAATTGCGAATCACTGCCGGTGATGGGCATTGCGGGCTCAGAAGCGACCGCCCGGCTCTTGTCGGCCGCTGCCACGGGGGCGGCGGGATCATTTTTAGATTTATCAGCTGGGTTTTTGTCCTGGGGTTTTGCCCCTGCACCGGCTGGAGCCGCCTTCGCACCGGCCGCGGCCGCTTGAGTGGGAGGCGCAGCCGATTTGGACGAAGAGTCGGATCTTCCGTCGCCCGCCTTGTTCCTTTGCGTCTGAGGGCCCTGACTATTCGAGTATCCTTTAAATCCCGTGGACGCATCCACCTGAAGCTCAGTAAATGGTTTGCCGTCGGCGGATAGATTGGAAGATGCCGTTTTATTATCTCCATTTTCATCGAGCGCCTGACCTGAAGGTATTTTTAGAGAGGGCGCACCGCTAGTCGGGGTCGCACCGGCTTGAGAGGACGGTTGGGCTGAGGCCACATCCGTGCACTGAGTGGCGAGCGCTTGATCGATTTTTGCACCGAATCCGTTATCCGCCAATTGAGTGGCCTTATTCCCAAGTGCCGAACACGTTCGCTCACCCGCTTGCAACCGGCTGAGCGCGGCTTGGTAAACTGTTTGGGCCTCGCAGCCACTGCACTGGGATAAAAGACCTGTGTATTCCTCCACCAAATCTTCACACATGCCCGCGCAGGAATCCTGCGCCTCAAAACAGACACTGGCTAAACCGGAGTTTAAATTGCGCGAATTGCCGGACAGTGATTTCATTTGTGCGCAATAGGCTTTAAGACCGCCCGCTGCGGGCCCGCTCGCGAGTAATGCCGAGGCCGCATCGAGACTCTGTCCATCGCCGCCGTCCAATTGTCCACGGCACGACATGGGATCACCGCAACACTGACTGGCCGATGACGAAGCACCTGAGCAGTCGGCAATATCCTGGTTCAACGCGGCCTGCAATTCGGCTATGGAATCAAATCCCGCCCGGCCCATGGCCGCCGCGATTTCCCGGGCCTCATCGGGGTCGCGAGCATCCGGAAGCGCCGTTGGACGGGCCGCCGCGGCTGGAGCTATTTGCGCCGGTTCACCATTTCGATTTATATTAGTAACGGCCGTTACGGCTGCCGCCGCGACACTCATAGGTTGGTAGCCGCCCCGGCTTTTGGCACCTGCCCGGCCTTGGCCACTCGAACCGCCACTGTGATTTTGCGCGCGGAATCCGCCGCGAGCGCCAACATTGGACCGGTGACGGCCACGCTCATGACGTCCATGCCGCCGGAACTGACCAAAGCAGCCCGCCGAGTCGCCACTGCGGCCGCGCCTTAAACATTCGCGAACACTCTTTCGGGAATCTTCCCCACCGCGGGAATGGCCGGCTTCAGAGCCTCCACCCTCTTCTTCAACGGAATAGGCCTCAAAGCTCAAGAGCAAGCCGAGGCAAAGTAGATAGGGGGTCATTTTGGCCACAAATCATTGTACGACAACCCTGAGCAACGCACCAACATGAGAGAGCCACTATGGACTTAGTGTTTCAAAATGATACGCTTATCCGGCATGGAGATTCCGGATAAAGACCGACCCTCAACTTGGGTGCCATACAAAAACAGCCTCTGCCAGAACTGCCATGCCGACTGCTGCTCGATGCTGGTTGAAGTGACCGTGGAGGACCTCGTCCGGCTGGAACTATGCACCGGGGACGAAGCCAGGCAATCCAAGAAGAAAATTTTTAAGCGCCTGCGCGACCGGAAAATCGTCGCGAGTTACCGCCAGGGCACCGACCTGTTTATGCTGCAATCGAAAAGCAACGGCGACTGCCCGCTGTTAAATTCCACCACGAGATTGTGCACGGTTTATGAGAAGCGGCCCACTGTGTGCCGAAAATTTCCATCCATCGGCCCGCGGCCGGGATTTTGTCCGCACAAGGACAAGAACTAAATTACCACTGCATTCCGACAACCTGCCACTCGACATTTCCCTGCTCGCTGATTTCGCGAAAACCAATGCGCGCATAGGCCTTAAACGAGCGGTGTTTGCGGCGCGAGTCTTCGGTGACCACATTTTCTAAATCCGATTTCTTTTGGACTTTGAGCATTTCAAATAAACCTTCAAAAATCCCTTGGCCACGGAACTCGCGGGCGATGCATACCTGTGCCACCACGAAATATTTTTTATTAACCGATTCATCGAGTTCGCGGAACATCGGCGCCAACGCCGGAAAACTCCCGCCACACTCTTTGAGCATGACCAGTGCGTAGCCCACGACTTTGTTTTTGATCTTAGCGACCGCATGCTGATAATTTCCGCGCATCTTTTCCAGCGATTCCACAGAATATTCCATGGTGACAAAACCTTCGGCTTCCTGACGCTCTTCCGGCACCACGCCAAGGTGATTGAGCCGTTGCAGCTCAACAATTCCTTCAAGGTCCGGCTTGGTGCCGGTTAGTCCAATTTCAAAAGCAATCTTGTTCATCTTGGTATGGACTGATCGGAGTTCATTGGGGAAAACTGGACCTTTTGCATTCACGTTCTCAATGTGAGATAACAAATTATGAACTTCTTAATCTCTGTGGTCTCCATCTGGCTTCTACCGATCCAGACTCACGCCGTCGCACCATTGGATACTTTTTGGATGGGCGCCGGATTTAATTCTAACTCCATTCATTTGGGCGTTTACGTCGCCTATCGCTTGGAAATGCTCGCTGTTTTATCGGCGTTTTTCTAACATGGGCAAGGACTTCTATTTGGACGAGCGCGCGCTAGCCGCTTATTTCGAAAAAGATTGGTTCGATCACGTCACGGAGCCGGCTCCGTTCTCCTTTGCCCCATACGGGGCCTCGCAATTTTATAGCGATTATCACGAGAGATTGATTGAGCTTTTAGCGGCGAAATTGGGCAAGACCGCTCCCAAGACGCTTTTAGAAGTGGGTTCTTCACTCGGCCGCACCTTTTTTGAAGTCTGCCGGAAAATAAAATCTGTTAAATCCGCCACTCTGATTGAGCCCTCGGAACACCTGGCCGCGGGATTTGACAAGATTTTTAGTGGCGGCGAAACCAGGCTGGAAACGCGCCCGATTCGAACCGCCTGCACCGGCGTTGAAGTTTCTCTTATCCAATCGCCGTTTCAAACTCTTAAGCCATTAGGTACCTTTGACCTGGTCATATGCTCGAATGTAATTGATCAATGCCAAGATCCTGAAAAACTCGTGGAATTATTAAAGCGTGCGGCCGCGCCGAATGGCGTGCTGGCGCTGACTTGCACCTATCAATGGCAGACAAAATATATCGGCAATGCCACCAAACAAATTCAAAATATCAATGATCTGTTCGGCGCGGACTGGGAGCGACTGGGTGAGGCCAATATTCCATTCCAGGTGCGGGCCAATGAACGCCATTGGCTGAAATTTCTCAGTCATGCATTAATCCTTCGCCAAATCCCGAATAATCTTTAGACTCTGTTGATCATTGCGGCCGGCCAGCGCGCTGGCATTTTGCAAAACCTTTTGCGTGGAGGTGCCGGCCACCGCTTTTGCCACCACGGAGATCCGCTCGGGATATTTAGCAAAGTACGCCATCATCAACTCCCCTTTATCGGAAGCTCGCGTGCGGCGCAAATCGCTTGGCACATCGGCGCCTAAATTGTCGGTCACCAAAAAAGCTTCCACATCAATGGCAAACGCGGCTGCGTCAGGATTTTGGTCGCCTTGCATTGAGGCTTTCATCAAATCCACCCACTGTTCATGTTCCGTGGAGGGGACATCCTCTCGTTGCAATCGCGCGAGGCCCGACCGCAGCAGGGAGCGCGATCTTAACATCCTCATGTACCGTTCCTTTTCCACTTGGTTCAGCAGCGCCTTATGATGGAGGCTGGCAAATTCTTGCAACTCTCCCGGCGGTAACGCTTTTTCCAATCGGGGCGGACTGACTTCGGATTCGATTGAGGAGCTAAGATGAACCTCAATGACTTCACCAACCGTGAACTCCTCTGAAACCTGCACATCCGGAAGCGAGCTTTTGTGGCTTAATAAAAAAGCCGCCGCAGCCAGGAGGCTGGCGGCGGCGA
>JANMVK010000009.1:0-2303 GCA_031392725.1 Pseudobdellovibrionaceae bacterium | reverse complement strand
GTTTTTCAAGGCGGAAACGTACTAAAGAAAAGACCATCTTGACGCAAGTCGCTAGCATGGTCCTTTTTGCCTGTCAAAGGAGCGTTTTCAAGGCGTGGTTCATGACTTGACAGTACAGAGTGAAAAATCGCAAATTGGTGCGATCTACCGAAAGGATAAAACTATGAGAGCACAGGCCAGCTGGCAGAAAATCCGGAACGAGTTCACAAGGCTGACAGATGTTGATCAACTCAAAAGTGAGGTGCATCGCATCGGCAATGAATTGCGTAAATTTGATTTCCACGCTGTCTTGAGCCCTTCGGCCCAAGCCCGTGTGAAAATGTTTGAAGGCCGTTACGCCAAACTGATGCGCACGATGCAGCAAGCGCAGCGCCAAGTGGACCGCGAATTTAATAAAATTCTCCGTCAGGTGAAAACCCGCCGCGGCACCGTGACCCGCGTGATGACTCAGCAAAAGAACAAACTCTACACGCTCCGCAAGAAGCTCGCCGCCGGTTCTATGAAAATGAAAAAGTCGGCGACTAAAAGAGCCACCGCGCGCCCGAAAACCACAGGTACTAAAAAACGCCGCAAGTAGGACACGCCGTTGGATCTGAATCATATTATTGAAAGAAATCAGAAGGCTCCATTGGGGCCTTCTCACTTTTTGAAAGACGATATGGACTTGAATCATACCAATTCATTTATCTCCCGTCACATTGGCCCCCAACCGGTTGAGCGCGAGGCCATGCTGAAAGTTCTCGGCCTGAAGTCGCTGGAGGAATTGATCGCGCTGACCGTGCCTAAAAATATCCGCTTTAATGGCGAATTGGATTTGCCACTGGGTTTGAGTGAGGCCAAATTTCTCGACACCGCGTGGACGGTGGCTTCCAGTAATTCTGTGTTCCGGACTTTTATCGGACAAGGTTACTACGACACGCTGACGCCGCCGGTGATCGTGCGGAACATTCTGGAGAATCCGGGCTGGTACACGGCCTACACGCCTTACCAGGCGGAAATTTCCCAAGGCCGGATGGAAGCGCTGTTGAATTTTCAAACCATGGTGGTGGACCTGACCGGATTGCCCATGGCCAATGCTTCATTGCTGGATGAAGGCACCGCCGCCGCGGAAGCCATGCATTTGTGTTATGCCGCCACTAAAAATAAAACCGCTAAAAAAATGTTCGTGTCGCGCGATGTGTTCGTGCAGACCCTTGAAGTGCTGCGCACCAGGGCCGCGCCTCTGGAAATTGAAATTGTCGTGGGAGATGAGAGCACCTTCACCGGCGGCGCGGAGTATTTCGGCGCGCTGGTGCAGTATCCTAACGCCAAGGGTGAAGTGAAAGATCCCTCCCTGTTTATCTCAGCCTGTAAGAAAAATAATATTTTAACGGTGGTCGCCACCGATTTGCTCGCTCTGTGTTTATTAAAACCGCCCGGAGAATTGGGCGCCGATGTGGCGGTGGGTTCATCGCAGCGTTTTGGCGTGCCCTTTGGTTTCGGCGGCCCGCACGCGGCCTTTATGTCGACGCGTGAGGAATATAAACGCTTAATGCCCGGACGGATCATCGGTGTGTCGCAAGATGCGCACGGCCAGCCGGCAATGCGCCTGGCTTTGCAAACCCGGGAGCAACATATCCGCCGTGAAAAAGCGACGTCAAATATTTGCACGGCTCAGGTTCTACTCGCGGTGATGGCTTCGATGTACGCGGTCTATCATGGCCCTGAAGGATTAAAGCAAATGGCTTCGCGCCTGCAGCACCTCACCCGCGCTTTAGCCGTGGGACTGAGGAAGCTTGGGTTCGGATTAGTGGCCGAGTCGTTCTTCGATACCGTGCAAGTGAAAGTCACGGCTCAGCAGCGGAGCGAAATTCTCGCGCGCGCGGCCGCCGCACGGGTCAATCTGTGTGTGCACTATGACGGCGTGTTGGGAATTTCCCTGGATGAAGTCACCACCGCCGAAGAAGTGGAAATTCTGCTGACGATTTTTTCGACAAAAGCGGAACTGAGCGTGAGTGAATTGGTGAAAGAAAAAGGTCTGGGCCTTGCCACCAATATTTTGCGCACCTCGCAGTACCTCACGCACACGACCTTCAGCCGCTATCATTCGGAAACCGAAATGCTGCGCTACTTGCACCGCTTGCAAGCGAAAGATCTTTCGCTCGCGCATTCCATGATTCCGCTCGGCTCATGCACCATGAAGCTCAACGCCACGGCGGAAATGATTCCCGTCACCTGGCCGGAGTTCTGCCGCATTCATCCCTTTGCGCCGCTCACTCAGGCTGCGGGCTATTTGCAAATGATCCGCCAGCTCGAAGGCTGGC
>JANMVK010000839.1:0-2688 GCA_031392725.1 Pseudobdellovibrionaceae bacterium | reverse complement strand
GGGCATTCTTAACAATTTGCTGCGCGTAAGTTTTGAATTCCGGTTTCAGCGCCTCGCCAAAAGCCACAGCCTTGGCCGCGATCACGTGCTCCAAAGGTCCGCCCTGAATGCCGGGAAAAATTTTCGAGTTCAAGGGTTTGGCGAGTTCTGTGCTGCACAAAATCAGGCCGCCGCGCGGACCACGCAAAGTTTTATGAGTGGTGGAGGTGACATAATGCGCATGGGGAATCGGCGAGGCGTGCACGCCGGTGGCGACCAATCCGGCGAAATGAGCCATGTCGACCACTAAAGTCGCGCCGACTTCATCGGCCACTTGACGAAATAAATTAAAATCCAAAGCCCGCGGATAGGCGCTATAGCCCGCGATTAATAATTTAGGCTTATGTTTCTTGGCCGTGTCGCGAATCTGATCGTAATTGATCCGGCCGGTTTTGGGATCGAGAGTGTAGTGAACGGCATTAAATAAAAATCCGCTGAAATTCACCGGGCTGCCGTGAGTGAGGTGCCCGCCATGGGCGAGATCCATGCCCATAATCGTGTCGCCGGCCTTAGCCGCCGCCAAATACACCGCCATATTGGCTTGTGAGCCCGAATGCGGCTGAACGTTGGCATGTTCGCAGCCGAACAACTGTTTGGCGCGGTCGATGGCCATTTGCTCGATGTGATCGACAAATTCGCAACCGCCGTAATAGCGTTTGCCCGGATAACCTTCGGCATACTTGTTGGTCAGCACCGAGCCTTGCGCTTCTAAAACTGCTTTAGAAACGTAATTTTCAGAGGCGATCATCTCGAGGCCGAATTCTTGGCGTTCTTCCTCAAAGCGGATCTGTTTATAAATTTCGGGATCTTGTTTTTCTAAATACATGAACGGCCTCGTTTAGCATTTAAGTTTGTCGACGCGCGCCTGATGGCGTCCGCCGCCAAAGGGCACACTCAAAAAAGTTTCTAAAATCCGTTCGGCGAGGGGAAAGCTAGTTAAGCGCCCGCCCAAACATAAAACATTGGCGTCATTGTGTTCGCGCGCGAGCTGAGCCACTTCTTCGCTCCAGCATAACGCCGAACGGACAAACGGAAAACGGTTGGCGCGAATATTCATGCCCTGCCCGCTGCCGCAAATTAAAACTCCACAAGAGTCGCTTAAGCGTCCCTCAAGTTCGTTACAAAGTTTCGCCGCATAGTCGGGGTAATCGACTGAATCACCGTTATTGGTGCCCATGTCTTGCCACGGCAGGTGCAGATAACGCGACATCAAATGGCGTTTCATTTCCAGTCCGGCATGATCACAGGCGATAAATATGGTTTTAAAATCGGCTTTTGCGCTCATTAAATTCGTCCAAACAATAAACTACAGTTCGTTCCACCGAAACCGAAGCTATTGTTCAGCACGTAATTCATTTTTTTCTCGCGCGCCGTTTTGGGCACGTAATCGAGATCGCAGTCGTCGCTCGGGTTGTCGAGGTTGATGGTGGGCGGCACGATGCCCGTGACTAGAGCTTGTATACTAATCACACTTTCCACCGCGCCGGCGGCACCTAAAGTGTGTCCAATCATACTCTTCGTTGAGGACACCCAGAGCTTTTTGGCGTGAGCGCCGAATACCTTCTTTACCGCTTCCGTTTCCACTTCATCACCGGCCGGAGTGCTGGTGCCGTGGGCATTGATATAGTCCACTTGCTCGGGGTTTATGCGCGCATCCTTCAAGCTTAGGTTCATGGATTGCGCCGCACCCACCCCGCCCGGAGAGGGCGCGGTCATATGATGGGCATCGGAGGACAATCCAAAGCCGCACATATCTGCATAAATTTTGGCGCCACGTTGTGAGGCGTGTTCATAATCTTCTAAAATCAAAATTCCGACACCTTCAGCCAGCACAAAGCCGTCGCGCGCGCGGTCCCAGGGACGGCTGGCGGTGGTGGGGCTGTCGTTGCGAGTGCTTAAGGCGCGCATGGAATTAAATCCGGCGATGGCGATTTGCGTGACCACCGCTTCGGATCCGCCGGCGACCATCACATCACAAACTCCGTCGCGGATAAATCCGGTGGCCTCGCCAATGGCGTGTGCGCCGGAAGCGCAGGCCGAGGAGATTGCGTAATTGGGACCTTTAAATCCGTGAGCCATGGTCACTTGGCCCGAGGCCATGTTGGTGATCACTGAGGGTATAAAAAACGGCGAGACTCGTGAAGGGCCGCGGTCAAACAGCAGCCGGTGTTGCGTTTCAATATAGGGGAGCCCGCCCATGCCGACGCCAATGAGCGCGCCCGTGCGGGTTTTTAGTTCATCATCAAAGGTAATTTGCGCATCTGCGAGGGCCGCTTTGGTGGCGGCCAAAGTCAGATGAATAAATCGGTCCATCTTTTTTTGTTCTTTTTTTGGAACATGATCGTCGGCATTGAAGCCTTTGATCTCGCCCGCGATCTTAGTGTCGAAATGAGTGGCATCAAACATCGTGATCGGCCCGATGCCGGATTTGCCTTGCACTAAACCACTCCAGCTCTCCGCGAGATTTAATCCGAGGGGAGTGATGAGACCCATGCCTGTGACCACCACTCTTCGCTGAGGAGGAGTGGGGCGGACAAATACGTTAGTGCTCAAGTTAGCCCTTTCTTAGGCTTTTCCTTTAGTCTGCAAGTACTTCATTACGTCTTGAACCGTGCGAAGTTTTTCGGCGTCTTCATCGGGAATTTCGAT
>JANMVK010000834.1:0-9757 GCA_031392725.1 Pseudobdellovibrionaceae bacterium | reverse complement strand
AACCGTCGCCCCCGTGGTGGATGTGATGTTACCGATCCTGCACGGAACGTACGGCGAAGACGGCACCATTCAAGGCTTGCTCGAGCTGGCGCAAATTCCCTATGTCGGCGCGGGAGTTTTAGGCTCGGCCATCGGCATGGATAAAGATGTCAGCAACCGCTTATTAACCGCCGCCGGCATCGCCACCGTTCCCACGCTGTGCATCCGCAAGAATGATTATGTTGCAGACCCCAAAGGCGTGCAGGCCAAGCTGATTAAGAAATTCCGTTTCCCGTTTTTCGTTAAACCGGCCAACGCAGGCTCCTCGGTGGGCGTGCATAAAATTAAATCCGCCGATCAGCTCCCCGCCGCTTTGGAAGATGCGTTCTCCTTCGATTTAAAAGTATTGGCGCAAGAAGGTATCAGTGCGCGCGAGTTGGAAGTGGCCGTGCTCGGCAACGATCAGCCAAAAGCCAGCGTGGTCGGCGAAATTATTCCGCGCCATGAGTTTTACAGTTACGAAGCTAAATATATTGATGAGAACGGCGCCGATTTGGAAATTCCCGCTTCGGAGGTGCCCAAACATATGATGGAACAGGCGCGGACCTGGGCGTGCGACGCCTTTAAGGTTCTAGAGTGCCGGGGCATGGCCCGCGTGGATTTCTTTTTAGACCGCGTGACTAATAAATTGTATTTGAACGAGATCAACACTATTCCCGGGTTTACTAAGATCAGCATGTATCCCAAATCGTGGGAGGCCAGCGGTCTGAGTTACGCGGCTCTGCTCGATGAATTGATTAAGCTCGCGCTCGATCACCATGAGCAACGCCATAGTTTGAAAACGTCTTACGATGTGAAAGATTGGAAAAAGGAATAGATTATGAAAATGTCTTTAGCCTTAGTGGCATTTCTTTTCACCGCCGGATGCGCCCATATTTTTCCTAATTTTGACGATGGGGACTATGCGTCCGATGCACCGCTCGAGTTCACGGATTTTGATCTTCCGCCCGATAACACCTGCAGCTTCTATAGCGGCGACGCGTGCATGAAGCCGATTCTCCCGGTTGTGCCGCCAGCCGTGGCGCCGCCCGCGGAAGTTTCCACTCTGCCAAGCGTAGAAGATCCCACTCAGCAGTAATTATTTAAAAAATGTTTTAAGCATTCCGAATTTTAAGTATTCGCGGATGCGAACGACACAGTCGGCGGAACTCAGCTGATCGGTCCGTAAATGGATATCCGGTAGTGACGGCTTTTCATACCCGGAGGTCAACCCGGTCATTTGGGTGATCTCGCCGCCACGGGCTTTGGAATAGAGTTTTTTCGGGTCGCGCTTTTCGCACTCTTCAATGGGGCAATCCACAAAGATCTCCACAAACCGGTGAGAGCCGATAATTTCGCGGGCGCGCTCGCGATCGGCCTCAAACGGTGAAATAAACGCGGTCAATACGACCATCCCCGCATCGGCAAACAGTTTCGCGGTCTCACTCACGCGGCGGATATTTTCGGTGCGGTCGGCGTCCGAGAAGCCTAAGTCGCTGCAAATCCCCTGGCGGATGTTGTCGCCATCGAGCACGAAGGTATTCACACCGAGCGAGAACAAGTGGCGTTCCAACTCGCGCATCAGCGTGGACTTGCCGGAGCCCGACAGGCCCGTGGTCCATAGGACAAAGCCGGGGTGGCCAAACTTCTCGGTTCGCTGTTCTGTGGTCACTTCGCTTAATTCAGTTGAGAGATAGGCGCGTTGATCCGACAAAATTCTTCCGCCGCCGGCCACGCGGAAGTCTTCGATCAAGACAAAGCGGCCGGTGTTTTCCGAGTCTTTAAAGAAATCGTGAGCCAAAGCTTTGTTGAGGCTGAGCCGAACCCGGCCGATGGCGCTGGATTCTAATTTTTGTCCGTCAATTTGAACGAGGTTTTCTGGATTGAGCACACTTTCCACCGCCTCCACTTGGGCGAGCAGCTCGGCGTTGCCACAGCGGAGGGCGTAACTCTTGCCCACTTGCAGCGGCTCGGGCGCCAGCCAAAATAAGTCCGCGGTAAAGGAGCGGGAAACGCGTGGCGGATGTTGCGGCTCAAAGCCCAGCTCACCTCGCTCAAGAAACAGCGGATCCTCGAGAGTGATTCCAACAGCCTCGCCTGGTTTCGCGGTTTTTCGGCCCGGTTCACCGTGAACTTCAATGGTTTGCACCACGCTCTGGCGGCCGCTCGGAAGAAAAATAATGGTTTGGCCCACGGTGAGTATTCCGGCCTCAACCCGGCCTACATAAATTCTTTTATCATCAAACTTGTAAACATCTTGCAGAGGAAATCGTAACGGCGCTTGGTCGACCGCTTTGGGCGGCGGCAGATCACTAAACGCCTGCGCGAGTGTCGGGCCTTTATACCAAGGCATCTCCTTCGCCGGCTCCAGGAGATTGGCTCCCTGCCAGGCTCCCACGGGAATCACCTGCGCCGGCTTCAGCCCCGCATTTTTAAACAACTGATCCAATTGTTGTTCGCGTTCGTTAAATACTTTTTCCGACCAATCGACCAGATCCATTTTATTCAGCGCCACAATAATTTTCGGGATGCCCAGCAGCGCCATCACCGCCACCTGCCGCTGAAAATGCGCCTTCAATCCCTCTTGCGCATCCACCACCAGCACGGCGGCGTCGGCGCGCGAGGCTCCGCCCACCATATTCTTTAAAAATTCTTTGTGCCCCGGAGTGTCGATGATGGTGTATTCGCGGTCTTTGTATTTCCACGGAACTTCGGTGACATCAATGGTGATGCCCTGTTGCTGCTCTTCTTCGAGGGCGTCGAGCAAAAATGCATATTCAAAGCGGCGGCCCGAGGTTTCGCACAGAGTTTTTACTTTATTGAAACGGTCCTCGCGCACTTGCGCGGTGTCGTTAAGCAAACGGCCGATCACCGTGCTCTTGCCGTGATCCACATAGCCCGCAACCGCGACCCGCAGAGGACGTGTGATCACATGTACCCCTGCTCTCTTAATTTTTGCATGGCGTACTGGCTGACATGATCCTGCGCTCGGCCGGCGCGCTCGCTGACCTTTGTGGTTTTTAACTCCGCGATAATTTCATCCACGTTGCGCGCAAGTGAGGGAGTCGAGCCGGTGCATGGAGCGCAACCCACGCTGCGGTAACGCTGACCGTTTTTAGAAAAATACAAATCCAGCACCGGAATGTTTTCCTGCTTAATGTAAAGCCACATATCAAGTTCCGACCAATGTAAAATCGGATGAATGCGCATATGCGATCCCGGCGGACTTTCAGTTTGAAAGTGATTCCACACTTCGGGTGGTTGCTCGCGGTAATCCCACTTGGCTTGAGCGTTGCGCGGAGAAAAAACCCGCTCCTTGCCGCGCGAACCTTCTTCATCACGGCGAATGGCGACAAAAACCGCGCGATAATCTTTTTCGGTTAAAAACGATTTCAACCCCTCGGTTTTAAGCGCTGTGCAACACTCCATGCGGCCTCGACCTGGACCCATGCCATTTTTTAAGGCATCCGCATTTTTACCCAACTGAAAGTCCAGGCCCCATTCTTTGGCTTTTTCGTCCCGGAATTTGACCATCTCGGGAAATTTGTAGCTTGTGTCAATGTGCACCACAGGGAACGGTACGCGGCCGAAGAACGCTTTACGCGCCAGCCAAAGCATCACGGTTGAATCCTTACCCATCGACCAAAGCAGCGCCAGCTTTGGAAACTTCCGATAGGCTTCCCGCAGGATAAATATGGATTCATTTTCAATTGATTTGAGCCGGATATCCCCATCCATCACCTTCGGGTTTGCCGCATGGCGATGAAATCGTCAACATTGCTTTTTGCTGAACGTGTGCGACAATTTTCTAGTTCAATACAGCCATCACAGGTCATAAACAGGGCCACTACAAGGAGTATCCATGAGGACGAACGAATTTATCACTACACTGGAAACCGGCAATGAGGCTCTTTTCCAAGCATCTGAAATGCAAGTCGAGGCTTTCTTTAAGTCAAATCCGTCGACTGACGCACTGGTGGAGCATTTCTCCGGCCGTTGCGCTAACGAACACATGAACATGGTTGAAGTTGCAAAAAACCTTCTCGAAGTCGCGCCCACCGGCGATCGCAAGACCATCAAATTATTGGCCCGCCAAGTTTTGGACGAAGCCAACCATTTTGAAATGGTAGCGAAAGTTCTCGAGCGCGTGACCGGCAAACCCGTGAACGTGGAAGCCCTTTTGGCTGCAGAAGCCTCAGGCGGCGGCGCTAAAGGCGCTCGCATTCTCGAAGAAATGGACAAAAACGACCGTTTGGCTTTGGCACTTTATCAGTTCATCGCTGAAGGCCGCGCTCACCGCGTATGGCAACGGATGGCTGAAGTATGTCCCGATCCGATGATCGCTGAGACTTATGGCAAAATCGCACAGGATGAGAAAACTCACCGCGAATTCGGCCGCATGGGTCTGGAAGAGTTCATCACTTCGGAAGCCGACATGAAGCGCGCTTCGGATTTGGCCGACAAAATCCGTTATGAGCTTTATTCAGTTAGCTGCATGAACACTGTGGAAGTCCCTGCTGCCCGCGCTCTTTGCGTGGAAGCTTACGGCTCCGCTTATCTGAAACATTAATTTTGGTTTTTGGTAGCCGCGGCTCTTAACCGAGCCGCGGTTTTTTTTTGCCTATGACTCCAACCAACACCGATCTCCTCATTCTGCGCGACAGTTTAAAATTTACGCGCATCACCGCTGGCTATTCGGCGCCTCTTTCTGGTGCCGGAGATTTCCTTAACGTGGTTGTGATTCTGGGATCTTCGCGAAGCGGCTCGAGCCTATTGTTCCAGGTGTTAAGTTCCACCGGCAGTTTTTTTGCCTCGCTAGGAGAAGAGACTCCAATTTTCCGCACCGCCGGCCTCGGCTGGGTTAGATCCAATAAAGACAGCGACGTTCTGTCGTCAATTTTATCCGACACGTTGAAAAATCAAATTCGGCAGAGGATATTTTGCGAACTGGGCCGCTCCACAGATATTCCGGTCAAAATCGAAGGGGGACATATTGATCAGCTCGTCCGCCGGATACTCTGGCAATGGCCGGACGAGGATTTTAAGGTGGCCGACCTCGTACCGTTAGCTCGTGAAATTCCCGACTGGACAAATTTAATTCAACGCCTGGGTCTCGAGCCGGGCTATTACGATATCCCGGGCTTTCACTCGGCCCGCCGCGCGCCCCTTCCTTTGCCGGAGTGGTTTATCGAGGAGCCCCCGTTTATTGTTCCCACGGCGCGCACGTTGCCCACGCTTGCGGATTTGCGCAAAACTCCCGTATTGTTAAAAACTTCCACGCACGCTTACCGCATTCCTTTGCTGAAAACTTTATTTCCCCAAGCGAAATTTCACTGGATTGTATTAACCCGGAATCCCGCCGCGTGTATCAACGGCCTAATGGACGGCTGGTTGTCCAACGCGTTTCATTCGCACAATTTACGGAATGTGGCTGAGCTGAATATTGAAGGTTACACCTCGGTCGCGCCTCAGGCGGATCATTGGTGGAAATTTGATCTGCCGCCGGGCTGGATCGATTTTGTTAAGCGGCCGCTACCAGAAGTGTGCGCTTTTCAGTGGCGTTCCGCTTACTCACACATTCTTTCACAGATTCAAACTTTGTCCGATCCGGTCCTGATGGTGAAGCACGAGGATTTGGTCAATCCCATTACCGGCTCAGCTGCGTTTCAGCGAATTTTTGATTTTATCGGAGTCAAACCCTTGCGCACACCGGATCTCCTGACGACCCGTCCCATCATGGCCTCGGTGGAGCCCGCTCCCGCGCGTTGGCGCCGCCGGGAGCAACAGATTTTACCGCAATTGGCTTCAGCTGAAATGCGCTCGGTTGCCGAACGCCTGCATTATGATCTAAATTCTCCGCAGACACTTTTATGAAGCTAAATATTGAAAAAACGCCCGCCTATCAAGGGCGCGGCTGGAAATCCAGAATGACCGATGCGCGTGGCGTTTGGGCGCCGCATGCGGTGAATTCCGAGTGGGCGCCACTCAAGGCCGTGGTGTTATATTGCCCTCGCGGGGAACTGCGCAAAATCCGCAGCCCTTTGGCTGTGCAACATCTGCATCCCATCGCCATCAATCAGTTGCAGCGGCAAATGCGGCGGCTGGCTTCGGTGTACCGGCGCTTTGGTGTGCGCGTGATTGAAGTGGATCCTTCGCGTTTACCTTCCGGTTTGCGAAATGTGCCGCCTAATTTAATGTTTGTCCGTGATTTATTTTTTCACACGGCTGAGGGCGCGGTGATCGCGCGCATGGCCAGCCGGGTTCGGGCTGGTGAGGAGAAATTTGTATCCGTAGCACTGGCCGAACAAGGCGTGATGGTGCGCGGATCGATCGCCGGCCGCGGATTATTTGAAGGCGCCGATGCTCTATGGCTTTCACCGAAATTGGTGGTGGTGGGTGTCGGCTCACGCACCAATGCGGAAGGCTTTCGCCAGCTGCGCTCGCTAGTGTCCTCACAAGGAATTGAATGCGTCGCCGTCCCCATGCCCAAGGGCATTCAGCATCTTTTGGGATTTCTGCAGATTGTGGACCGCAATCTCGCGGTGGTCCGCACCGGTAAAGCGCCCGCGAGTCTGATGCGGCTGTTAAAAAAGCGCAAATTTCGCGTGATCGCGGTCGAAGAAAGTGATGAAGTCCGCGAGAAACTAGGTTTTAATTTTGTAGCATTGAAAGCCCGAACCGTAATTATGCCGGCCGGCTGCCCCGCCCTGAAATCCCAGTTGATTCAGTCCGGAATCAAAGTGGCGGCGGAAGTGGATGTTTCGCAAATGTGCAACGCCGCGGGCGGCATCGGGTGCGTAACCGGAATTTTGAGCCGAAAGGCCGTGAGATGATTCAGAATCCTATTTTTATTGTGGGCAGCGAACGTTCGGGCTCCAATTTATTGCGCTTATTATTGAATGAGCTGGATGAAGTGGCCGTGCCCCATCCTCCGCATCTGATGCGCGACCTGGCTCCGGTGGCGCCCCGCTATGGCGCCCTAACCAAAGACGATAATTTCCGCCGGTTGATAAAAGATGCGATCAAGCTGGTCGAATTGCACTTCGCGCCCTGGCCGTTTAAGCCCGACGTGGAAGCCGTGTTTAACAACGCCGCCAAGCGCACGCTGTACGCCGTGTGCGCCGGCATCTACGAGCAATACCGCAATTACACCGGCAAAGAGCGCTGGGGTTGCAAAAGCACGTTTATGATCAACCACGCCAGTGAAGTTTTGCGCCATCACAAAAAACCGCAGTTTATTCACCTCGTGCGCGATCCCCGTGATGTCGCCGTGTCGGCGCGCAAGTCGGTGTTCTCCAATTATCATCCGTTCTATGTGGCGCAACAGTGGACCCGCGAACAAACGCTGGCGCATGATTGGTCACGCAAGCTGGCGCCCGAAACTTGGTACACCATGCGCTATGAAGATTTGATTGCCGATCCGGCCGTGCAAATGAAACGCCTGTGCCGCTTTCTCGGAGTGAAATATTCCAATTCAGTTCTGCGCTTTTTCGACAAGCCCACCGCCAAAGGCATCGCGGGCCTAAGCCGCTCCTGGGAAAATTTGTCCAAGCCGGTTTTGAAGAAAAACAGCGGAAAATATCTTGGCGAACTGTCGGTCCAGGAAATTTTACTGATCGAATCCTTCGCCCGCGACATTATGAGTGAATTTGATTACAAGCCGGTGTCAGAAGCCAATGAAGACATCATGGATCCGGGAATCATCCAGCAGTTCAGCTTCCAGGTGAGTGAGAATCTGTCGATGATCCGCGAAGAGGCTCGTGCCGTCCTAAAAGACCGCAACGCCATCACACGCTTCCGCAAAAAAGCATTTCTCTGGAGTTTGAGTTTACGCGGCTCGCTTTAGGCTTGTGCGACGCTGAGGCGGGTTTCTTCGATGGCCTGCTGTTCGACGGCGCGCAGCTCGCTGAGATTGGCGTCGTCGATCACGATGCGCTCGCGGGTGTACATGGCGCGTTTCAAAAATTTGGCGTCTTCGCGCTGTAAAAACACATTCAAGGGATTCATATAATCGTAGGGCCGGCGCTCGATCACGCCGTTGACCTTTTGATACACTTCTTTGAGTTCTTCCACCGACAGCTGCGGGGAGAATTTTATAAATCCGGGCTGGTCGATGTCTTCCATAATCGAACGTTCGCGTGACAACCAATCAAGGTGGGCGAGCTCATCCTTAATCACGCCCGTTTGGACAAACTTTTTATAGTCTTGTGTTCCGGGAATGGCCGACAGGTATTTGACCCGCGTGACTTCTTTGAACTCCGAGCAGAATTCAATGGTCTCGGCCATGGATTCCTTGTTGTCGGTGGGCGCACCGATAATAAACAAGCCGCCGATTTTAACACCGGCTTCGCGTGACGTGTAAATCGCGTCGATGATGGAATTTTTAGTAATGCCCTTGTGATAGTTGTTCAAGGTCGCCTTGGACACGGATTCCATTCCGTACAAAACCAGATCCAGGCCGCGGTCGCGCATATGCTGCAGCACCGGAAGATCAATTCCCACCACGCGCGAGAAAATCACGCTGCGGAAGTCGTAGGCGTTCCACGCATTATCCATCAACTGGTGAACATAGTCTTTGTCGGTGACAAAAGTGAGATCGCTCCACCAGCTGAAACGGAAATTATACTGCTTATAATATTCAATCTCGCGGCGCACGCGTTCAACGCTCTTCACATTGAGTTTGGGAAAGGCGCGGTAGCAAAACGTGCAATTGGCGATGCAGCCACGGCCATAGCTCATATAAATTTCGGGAATCACGCCGTCTTTAAACCGGTCCCATACGGAAAAATCCTGAAAGGGAGTGGCGTCGAGATCGCCCATCTGCCCACGGGCGGTATTGGATTTTAAAACGCCCGCCGGATCACGGTAAGTCAGGCCGTGAATCTCAGTGATGTCTTTGGCGAATTTATTTTTAGTGAACCAATCCATAAATTCGGTGAGCGTGAGCTCGCCTTCACCGACCACGGCGTAATCGGCTTTCACATGCTCCATAATAAATTTGCAATGCGAGGAAATCAGCGGGCCGCCGAGAACGATGGGCAACTCGGGACGCACTTCTTTAATCATGTCGCAGGCGTCTTTTAAATAATTAAAGCTGTCACCGAAGGTGCTGACTCCGAGAATATCAAAGTCCTGGATTTTAGTGCGGATGCTGTTGGGATCGTAATCGTCGCGCTGATCGAGCAAAGTGACTTTGTAGCCCAAACCCTTGAGCAAACCCGCGATCATCGAGGGGCCCTCAAACGGAGCGTAATGCGACCACTCCCAGCCGCGCGGAACCACGAAGGGCGACGGCGGAACTAAAATGCCAAAATGAAGGGAGCTGGTCTGCTTGGCCTCAAGCGGAAGCGGCAATTCGCGCAAACGGTTGATGGTCACATCGTAAAGCGAAGGGCTTTTGTTCGGCGCAAGTTTTATAGCCATAGTCTATTATTGTGCCTTTTGACCGGTCAGAATCAACCAATTCCAGTCCTCAAAAAGTTCTCCGCCGTTGATTTCCACCGAGCGGGAGTCCCGATAAGGCTGCGGAGCGTCCGCGATCAGCCCGCGGATTTGGTCACGAAGCTCTTGTTTGAGTTCAGGAGCACTGTTCAGCCAATGGTCCACCGATTCACGCACCCTCAAAGTTTCTTTATTGATGATGGTAAAGCCCGCGGCCTTGATCGCGTTTTCTAAATCTTCACCTTTATAATACGTGGTGAGATTGATGTGGCGGGCCTTTTGGACCTGGGCGTAGACC
>JANMVK010000697.1:0-9614 GCA_031392725.1 Pseudobdellovibrionaceae bacterium | reverse complement strand
CCGTAAAAGTATTGAGTAGCTTTGGAGACTTGTGGATGAATTTAATAAGTCTTTACCCCGAGTTTTACTCGACCCGAAGTAAATTTCGGATCAACGCGGATGGTTCTGTCTCTCCCCGTGATGAGGATCCCAATGCACCTAAGCCCGAAGAGGTGTCGTTTACTTCGATTTTATTTGGAAAAAAAGGTTCGGTATCTTACTCGAAAGATAGGGTCGGGATTACTCTTGGGCAAGATGAGTTCTTGTCGGTAGATCCAGAGTCTTGCAAGGTTAAAAAGGCCTCGAGGCCCTATGCTTCTGTTTCGACCAGGTTCTGCTCAAAGTTTGAATCCGAGTTTGTTCCTTTGGCCGAAAAGGCCATGCGAGAAAATCGGCCAGATACCCCCCAAAAGCAATGCGAATTTCAGGGAGGTACATGGCGAGACGAAACCTGCCGTTGTCAAAGGTCCACGTGGGCACCAGCTTTGCGAATACAGGATTTCAGTTCCGAAACATGCTTTTCGATTCGTGTAAAAACTTATATGGAACTTGCCCATGAGAAATCCTACGAGCTGGGAGGCACTGTGGATCCCACAGCGAAAGCTATTAAGGATGCTCGTGAACTTTGTCGGCAGTATTTTGCACAAAGTGTCGCTCCGGCCAAGGACGCGGGATCGGCGCGAGGCGCAAGGTAGAACCGGCCATGCGCCGATGCTGCACAGCGGAGTCGCTACGAGGTGAAATTTTCCTGGCACTCTGTTTACAGAGTCTTTTTAAACCCTGCGCAAAAACTGCGACAGGTCCGGCCGCTCCGTGCGGTCGGGCGTAACCTGCGCGCGACCGACAAGCAACACGCCTTCGAGCGAAACTTCCGCCGGATTCAATCCCAAAATTCCATAAGTTTTATCGTCAACACCAAATCCGCCAGTGCTCCATTTGGAAGCCACACCGTGCTGACATAAATACATGGACATAATTTGAACGCTGCACGCGAGCGTCGCATAGTCTTCGTGAAGCTGGTTTTCATCTTTGCCGCGCTTGATCGCTAAACTGATTAAATGTGAGGGCATCAACACACTGTCGCGTACGGCTTTGACCCTGGCCTCACTCATTTTCTCAGCACCGCGCCGGCTTTTCAATTCCACCGCCAGATCAGCCAACTTGGCCCGGGCCTCAGCCCCCACGACCGTGTAAACCCAGGGAAAAGTCAGACGGTGATTAGGCGCCCACAGGCTCAGACGCATGGATTCCTCCACCAGAGAGTCCGGCACGGGATCGCTATGATAATTATGTACTGTGCGTCTAGTCAGCACTAGCTCCCTAAAATCCATGGGCCTACATTACCTCTCATGGACTGGCGAAACAAACCAAAATCTTTTTGGGCTGAGCGGCTCACTCCCGAACAGTACAAAGTCACGCGCGAGGGCGGCACCGAATGCGCATTCACCGGCGCTTTTTATGAGAATAAAGAGTCCGGGCAGTACAATTGCATCTGCTGTGAGACGCCGCTGTTCGATTCCAGCCATAAATTTGAATCGGGCACCGGCTGGCCGAGTTATTTTCAGCCCGTCAAACAAGGCGATCAAGATCCTATCGAATATAAATCCGACAAGGCATATGGAATGGTCCGCACTGAAGTTTTGTGCAAAACCTGTGGCGCTCACCTCGGCCATGTGTTTGACGACGGACCTAAACCCACCGGCCGCCGCTATTGCATCAATTCCGCATCGCTAAAATTCAAGGCCAGCGCCACATGAAAAAAAATGTGCTGTTTGTTTGTTTGGGAAACATTTGCCGCTCACCGGCCGCGGAAGGCATTTTTCTTAAGATGGTGGATAAGGCTGGATTGAACGACCACATTCACGTCGATTCGGCCGGCACCGGCGGCTGGCATGTAGGCGACGCGCCCGACAGCCGCATGATCGCGCACGCGAAGAAGCGCGGCTATGATCTCACCCAGCTCGAAGCGCGGCAGTTTTCCGAGGAGGATTTCAAAAATTTTGATTACATCCTCACCATGGATCACTCGAATTTTAAAAACGTCATCAACCTCGACGTCAAACGCCAATTCACCAGTAAGGTGCAACGGCTGACTTCCTATTGCAAGATTCACGAAATCCAAGAAGTTCCCGATCCGTATTACGACCGGGAACAAGGATTTGAACATGTGCTCGATCTACTGGAAGACGCTTGCGCCGAGCTTCTGAATAAGATCAAAGGGGAACTCAAGTGAAACCATTTTGGGCCTTACGAGTTCATGCACCTGACGGCAAAAAACAGGGCGAACCATACTCCACGCTTCAACAAATGACCTTGGATCAACTCACGCCCGGTGAAGTGGTGGTGGAGGTTCATTACTCCAGCATTAATTTTAAAGACGCGCTGGCCGCCACCGGACGCGGCAAAATCCTAAAAACGTTTCCGCTTAACGCCGGAATCGACGCCGCGGGCGTGGTGCTGGAATCGATTGATCCTCGCTTTAAAAAGGGCCAAAAAGTTTTAGTCACCGGCTGCGGCATCGGTGAGACCGATGATGGCGGCTATTCGGAAGTCTTAAGAGTGAAGGTCGATTCGGTGGTTCCTCTGCCGCCCGATTTATCCCTTAAGGAATCCATGATTCTCGGCACCGCCGGGTTCACGGCAGCACTCGCGCTTCACCGCATGCAGGAGAATCACCAGCGCCCGAGCATGGGCCCGATTCTGGTCACCGGCGCCAGTGGCGGCGTGGGCAGCTTCGCAGTCCAGCTATTTGCGCAAGAAGGTTATGAGGTGATCGCGGTCAGCGGCAAACATGAGGCCGTCAAATATCTCACCCAGTTGGGCGCCAAAAAAGTCATCGCGCCCACGGAATTAAATTTAGGCGACCGCCCTCTGGAAAATGTTAAATTCGGCGGTGTGGTCGACAGCGTGGGCGGAAAATTACTGGCCCAAGCCCTCGCCCACACGCAATTGTGGGGCAATGTGTGTTGCATCGGACTGGCCGAATCCCATGAACTGCACACCACCGTGATGCCCATGATTCTCCGGGGCGTGAGTATTTTGGGAGTGAGTTCCAACAATTGCACGCGTGAATTGCGCCACGGTATTTGGCAACGGCTCGCTGGAAAATGGCGGCCGCAACACCTCAATGAAACTTTAACCCGAACCGTGGATTTGAAGGAACTGATGCAGGCGTGCGAGGATCTGATGCATCGGAAGGTTCATGGACGGATCTTAGTGGAAATTAGGAAGGACTCATGAGCGAAGCGTTTGTCACGGCCATCGAAGGCAACCGCCAGCTCCTCGACGGAGGCGCCATGTTCGGCAATGCGCCCCGCCCGGTGTGGGAAAAATGGATCGCACCCGACAGCCTCGGCCGCATTCCCCTCGCCTGCCGAGCGCTTTTAATTGAGTTCGACGGCATTAAAGTTTTATGCGAGGCCGGCATTGGCGCGTTTTTTGAACCAAAGTTAGCGGAGCGCTTCGGCGTGCAATCGCCCGACCGCCATCTGCTACTCGAAAATCTAAAACAAAAAGGCATCGAGCCCGCCGATATTGATTTTGTCATTCTCTCGCATTTGCACTTCGACCACGCCGGAGGCCTGCTCCCCACTTACAAAGAAATGGCGGCCGGCCGCAAAGAGCTGGTGTTTCCCAAGGCGAAATTTATTGTGGGCGCCACCGCTTGGGACCGCGCGCTTCATCCCCACTCCCGCGACAAGGCTTCCTTTATTCCCGAACTCACCGGCCTGCTCAGAGATTCGGGCCGCTTGATCATTTATCCCAAAGACCCGCTGCCACAGCCGCTTAAAGGGAAATTCGAATTTATCGAAACCCAAGGCCACACGCCGGGACAAATGCACACCCTGTTTAAAGGCGACAAACAGCCCGTGTTCTTCTGCGGGGATTTGATCCCAGGCCGCCCCTGGGTGCACCTCCCCATAACCATGGGTTATGACCGCTTCCCCGAAAAACTTATCGATGAAAAGGCCGCGGTGTACGCCCGCGCGGAGAAGGAACAGTGGCTGTTGTTTTTTACCCACGACCCCGAAGCGCCCGCCTCACAAGTGAAATCAGGCGCTTCCGGTCGATTTGAGCCGGTTCAAGTCCAGAATTCCCTGTCGCACTACCCCGTCTGAACATTCCCTCGCGATATTGCATATTTTGCCGTGAGCCCAATTCATTTGATGATTTCTCGACTTTACCTTTAAACTCCCGGGCACCAGACTTGATCTTTCCGCGGGGGACTTTATGGGTATCGAAGATCGCGTTGAACGCGTTCTCAGAAAATTAAAACTCAATAAGTTTTATCCCTTCCCGTTCGCGCGTTCAGGAATGCTGCAGACTATCTATGGCAACTACTGGCCAATTTTTAAATCCGCCAAGCCGGATCACTTTCACCATTTGATTTTGCCAAGTAACGACATCCTCGTGATCGCTGAAAACCGCCCCAAGGAATGGAAACCCGGCAAACGAATTATGGTCCTCGTTCATGGCATCACCGGCTGTTACGAATCGACTTACATGCAGCGCATGTGCCGCCGCCTGACTAAAAAAGGCTATATGGTTTTACGCGTGAACCTGCGCTTCTGCGGACCCGGAAAAGGTCTGTCGCGCACGCCTTATCACGGTGGCGTGAGTGAAGACACCCGCTACGTTCTCGAATGGGTGAAGCGCGTTTATCCAACCTCGCCCGTAACTCAAATCGGTTTTTCTCTCGGCGGCAATCTCACTTTAAAAATGGCCGGTGAAGACGGCTCACGCCCCAGTGGAAATTTAGACAGCATCGTGGCCGTATCTCCTCCGGTCGACATGGGCGCCGCCGGCGCCTGCATGGACCGGCCAAGTAACCGCTTGTTCGCAAAATTTTTCCTCAACTATCTGATGCATGATGTGAAGCTGATGGAAGAAATGTTTCCGGAAATTCCCAAAACGACTTTTCCCAAAAACATCGACATCGCCACTTTTGATAAATTGTATTCCGCGCCCCGCGCCGGTTACGGCACCAGCGCCGAATATTATTTAAAATGCAGTTCCATCCACTACATTCCTGAAATCAGAATCCCCACGCTGATTCTCTCGAGCATGGACGATCCTGTCGTCGACGGCAGCATCGTGGCCAAAGTCCCCCACCGGGACAACCTCGATGTGATCCTGACGGAAAAAGGCGGCCATTGCGGCTTCCTTGGCTTCGGCACCACCTGGGACGAAGTGCGGTGGTCCGACCAAGCCGTCACCCGCTGGCTGGAAGACACCCTCGCCATTTAAAGGTACGCGTTCGCCCGCCCTTCTGGGGCGGACAAACCCTTTCAATTAACGGTGCGTCACTGGACAAAAGTCTATCTGCCATTGCCTTAGGTATAAGCGATGAATACCCTATTCACCTAAATGGGGGTTTTTATGAAATCAATCTTAGGTTTGCTTTTGTTTTTTTCCAGCGCCGCCTTGGCGGATGGTTGCTACGCGCCGTGGGGACAATACGTATCGGAAGGCTCAAGCGTCGTCGCCTATCGAGATTCGCGGCCGGTGAATGGCGATCGTTGCGATTCCCAATACCGCACCTGCCGCGATGGCTATCTCTCTGGCTATTACAGTTACGGCTCCTGCACGGAAGACTACAGCTGCAACTCTTTTGAATTCGGTTACATGTCCAATATGCAAACCGTAATAGCCTATTTGAACGCCAATGAATACGGCGGTGCACGCTGCCTGTCTGAAACTCGCCAGTGTTACTACGGCCGAATGACGGGCTCTTACCGCAACCGTTATTGCACCGAGCACCCTTAAAATTTGGTTGAGTCTTTAATAGTTTGATTGATCTTTTTTAAACGGGGATAGCGTTCGAGAAAAACCTGAAAGTACATCGTGATGGCAAACAGGATGCCGGAGATTATGCAGGGGAATAAAAATCCCCTGAACTTCCAATCATGAAACACCTTCACCCCGGTCGCTGAACCGAGAGTGAAGAACAAGATAATTCCAAACCGCATAATATTGGCTTTGCCTTCATCCTCAATCCCCGCGATACGCCGGCGGTTTAAATAACGGACCAAACCAATACCCAAATCCGTGGTTACGCCCGTGAGATGCGTGGTCCGCACCACGGATTTTGACACCAAGGTGATAGTTCCATTTTGCACGCCACAGGTAAAACAGAGTAAAGACACCAGCGCATAACCGCGCACGCTGGACAACGGCAGCCCGAATTCGCCAAAGGCATTGTTGAAGCCGCCAACCGCAATCGCCGTCATCAGAAAAAACAAGAAGCCGAACACGATGTAGTACTTGGGTTTCTTATGCATTTTGAGGCGCAAATCGACCAATATTCCGCTGACCATACAGCCCAGCAAAAAAGTCAGCGGAATAATCAATAAACCAATGGCTTGCGGGTAGTTGCCCGATTCATATTCGAGGCTGAATAAAGTGGCAAACCCGGTCACGTGGGACACAAAACTATGGCACGCCATCAACCCGCCGATATTCATAATTCCACCTTGAAAAGCCATAACCATCCAGATGGCCATATTGCTTCGGGTATAGGCGGAGATGTTTTCACTGCCGAAAATCACGGGTGGTACGTCCTTGGTCTATTAAAAATGGTAGTTCATCCGTGGTCTTATGTAAATCTAACGAAGAAACCATTGCCTAAGACAAAAGGCTCGCTTAAGGTCCCTGATTCCATGCAAGAAAATATTAGAAACATATGTATTATCGCGCACGTGGATCACGGCAAGACCACCCTTGTGGATCACCTCCTCAGGCAGAGCGGAACTTTTTCTGAGCGGGCCACACTCGAGGACCGCGTCATGGATTCCATGGACCTTGAGCGGGAACGCGGTATTACAATCCGTGCGAAGAACGCGGGCTTTCAATACAAAGACGTCCGGGTCAATATTGTCGATACTCCCGGGCACGCCGATTTCGGCGGTGAAGTGGAACGGATTTTAGGAATGGTCGACGGCGCGGTTTTGCTGGTCGATGCCGCTGAAGGTCCTCTCCCCCAAACCCGTTTCGTATTGCAAAAAGCTCTCGAGCGCGGTCACCGGGTTATTTTGTGCATTAATAAAGTCGACCGTCCCGAATGCAAAGACGGCATCCGCACCAAAGAAGTCGTAAATCAGACATTCGATTTATTTATCGATCTCGGCGCCAGTGAAGAGCAGGCCGATTTCCCCATCGTGTACGCCACCGCCAAACAGGGCTGGTGTACGACCGACACCGGCGAAGTCGAGGCTTTGGTGAGCGGTGAGAAAAAGGGATCGCTGCAGCCGTTGTTTGAACTGATTGTCAGCACCATCAAGCCTCCCACCGTCAGCGACAAAAAAGATTTTCAATTGATGGTGGCCAATATCGCCTTTTCGGACTTTGTCGGCCGCTTGGCCGTCGGCCGTATTTTCTCCGGCACTCTGGAGGTCGGACAAAAAGCCTACCGCTTTGGCTTAAACGACACCATGCAACCCATAGTTGAAGCCTTCACCGTCACCAAACTGTTCCGCTACATGGGTTTGGTACAGACCGACGTGAAGTCCCTCGGTCCGGGCGACGTCGGCGTAATCGCAGGCTGTGAAAACTTTGAGATCGGCGACACCATCGGCGACTCCGAGACCACCGAACGCATGACCCGCATTGAAGTGAATAAACCCACACTCGCCATGGTTTTCTCGGTGAACACCGCGCCCTTCTCCGGCCGCGACGGCGATGCCTTGCAATCGCGTAAGCTGCGCGAACGCTTATTGCGCGAATGCCGCCACAATGTGGCCGTGCGCTTTGAAGATAGCGGTGCGGCAGATCAGTTCCGGTTGCTTGGCCGCGGAGAATTGCAGTTCGCCATTTTGATTGAACAGATGCGCCGGGAAGGCTCCGAGTTTATGGTCGGCCGCCCTGAAGTGCTGATTAAAACCATTGATGGCCGTAAACAAGAGCCGCTCGAAAAGGCAACGCTTGATTTGCCCGAGGAATTTGCCAGCGTCGTCACCCGCATGTTCCAAGAGCGGAAAGGCATTTTGATGACCTATGAGGTGATTGGAACCCATTCCGGTCCCATGGGCTCACAAAACCGCGTTCGTTTAGAGATTGAAGTCCCCACCAGAGGACTCCTCGGGATGCGGACTAAATACCTGACGGCTACAAAAGGCGAAGGTTTATTCTCGACGAATCTGATTGGATACACCGACTGGAAAGGCGAAATGCTCCACCGTTTAAATGGAGCCCTGATCGCCGACCGCGACGGCCACGCCACAGAATACGCTTTAATGAATTTAGATGATCGTGGACTGATGTTTATAAATATCGGTGATGAGGTCTATGAGGGCATGATCATTGGGGAATTTAATAAAGGCAATGACCTGAATGTGAACCCCACCCGTGAGAAAAAACTGACCAACGTGCGTGCCGCCGGCAGCGATCATTACGTTTCATTAAAAGGCGCCCGCGAGATGACCCTGGAGCGCTGTATTGAGTGGATTGAACAGGACGAATGGATTGAGGTTACGCCTAAAAACATTCGGATGCGCAAGAAGACTCTCAAGGTAAACCTGCGCAGTATTGTTCGACGCACAGACGAAGACTAGCCGCTACGTTTAAAACCAATAATTTGTTCAAAAACCTGGAAACCCACTGCCCTCAAGGATTCCGCTTGCGGTTTATAACGCATGCGGTAGACTTGTACGCAGAATTTTGGTCCCGATCCGCCACAGAACTAAGTGCATGGTGCCTTCAGTCCTCTTAGTGGTAACAAGTTCGGCCAAAGAGGAGAATTCAATGGGTAAAAAGTTATATGTAGGGAATCTTCCCTACTCGATCGACGATGCACAACTGGAAAGCCAGTTCGCGGCTTTCGGTAAAGTTGAGTCGGCACGTGTGATCACGGATCGCGACACCGGCCGCAGCAAAGGCTTCGGTTTTGTGGAAATGGCTTCGGATGACGAAGCTAACAAAGCGATCGAAAGCTTAAATGGACAAGGCATGGGCGGTCGCAATTTGACTGTTTCCGAAGCTCGTCCCCAAGCACCCCGTGAGGGTGGCCGCGGTGGCGGTGGTGGCGGCGGCGGATTCGGTGGCGGCGGACGCGGCGGTGGTGGTGGCGGCGGCTTCGGCGGCGGTGGCCGTGGTGGCGGCGGCGGCGGACGCGGCGGCGGTGGTGGCGGTCGCTACTAATACCCGGTTCCGAACATAATTATATTTTTAAGGCTGAAGGCCCAGTGAAAACTGGGCTTTTTTATTTTGGGAGTCCAGTCGTAAACTAACCACTGTGAAGCCCAATCTCGAGGACAAGAAAATATTTTTGATCGCGGCCGGTTCAACTGAGAGGTTGAAATGGCTCGAGGACATGATTAACAAACATGTGTCTAAGGCCAAGGTGTTTACCTCCACGGATGGACTCGATGCCTCGAGCAAACTGACCAACTATCCTCCGCACGTTTTAATCACCGAAATCGAACTGCCCAAAACCACGCAGTGGAAAATGATTGAACACGCGCTCACCGTGCGCAATGCGGAGAGCACGGCGATTATTATTTTAGGTCTGCCCACCGAAGGCCGCTTTATGGATGAAATGGTCACTGGAAAAATTCAATACTTCACCACCGATAACAATGAGGAAGAATTTGATCACTTGCTGGCCAAGGCGTTGAATTTTTCGTTATTCCGCCGGTACG
>JANMVK010000682.1:0-4210 GCA_031392725.1 Pseudobdellovibrionaceae bacterium | reverse complement strand
GGTGCTGATCGCTGGAATTTTCTTCGGGGAAAAAGTGGTGCCATTGCATTGGGTGTGTTCGGTGCTGGGTTTTGCCGGCGTGTGGCTTATTCAGGGGTTTGATCCGCGGGTGACTTTGTTCGGCGCTTCCATGGGAGTGCTCGGGGCACTGAGTTCCGCCTTTGCGTACAACTCCGTGCGCACGCTACGGGACAGCGATCATGAATGGGTGGTGATGTTCTACTTCCCGCTGATCGCCTCGGTGGCATCCGCGCCGTTTGCTGTCCGCACCTGGGTGTGGCCGCAGGGAATCGATTGGCTTTATATCGCGGCATTGGGGGCGCTCACCCAAGTGGCACAGTTGTTCCTCACGCGTGGCTATTCGCTTGAGAAGGCGAGTAAGGTGGCCACTATGAATTACGCGGGAGTGTTATTCGCGATTATTTTCGGTGTGACCTTATACGACGAGAAATTGCCGGCCACTACGATCGCGGGAATGCTCGTGATTCTTTCTAGTGTGTGGTTGAGTTCTAGAGTTCGTGAAAAATAAAAAGGCGGCACTCCTAGGCCGCCAAAAGCATCATCTGCCAATCCTTTGGCGCTTTTTTTATTAGAAGGGTAAGTACATAACGTCGATCTTCGTGCCCGCTTTGGGAGGGGTGTTGAAGGTGATGGTTTGACCTTCAATAGTCCATTGCAGGTTCGGATCAAACGGCCGAATTCTTAATTGAATGGTGTCAGGATTCGGCATTAATTTGAGCGTGATGGTTCTTACACTCTCACGCACGCGGGTGCCAATGCTGGTCAATGTCGGACCATAATCGGTATCGCAGATGCTGCCGAGTAATCCTTTAGTCAAAGTCGCGAAGGCCGCAACGAAGTCACCATATTGTCCAGCGCCTGAGTTGGCGGTTTGTAAAGCGTAGCAAGCCGTATCGCCGGGCCTTAAGATAATACCGAAGCCGGTGAAGGTCTTCGTGCCGAAGGCGGCTTTGACCGCGTTGACCACGTCAACACCAGTTGTGCCACCACCCACACTCTGTTCATCTTCATCAGACAAAATCACCACTGCGAGGTCAGCCCCGGTTCTAAACAGGCCGGCGTTTTCAGCGTTGCGTTTTCCCACGGCCTGAACTGTGGCCTCAAGGGGACGCTCGTCGCTGGACGGACAATTGGGGTCCGTGCAATTGATTAGCTCATCCCTGTACACAGTGTTTTGGAAAACCTGCGCGTAGTTCGGAACATTCTTGTTTAATATCTTAGTGGCAGTACCCTTCATCGGCACGATGCTGCCTTTAAGTCCAAACGGACCATTCGACACATCTGTAGTCGTGATTCCAATCTGCCAGTCGATCTTGGCGATGCTGCCAATAAAGCTGCTGAGTGCGGGGCCAAGTTTAACTTGCTCCTCAATCATGGAACCGGAGTTGTCGACGACAAATAATATGTCGACCTTAGCGCGGGTGTCTTGATCGCTGAACCCGAAGGTTTCCAGCATCGTGCCCGGCGGCAACTCGAGGGCTTGTTCAAAATCCGGATTCGGCGAGAACGCGACTTCGGAACAAGCGGTAGCCCATACCGCTGATCCTAGGAGTAGTCCTCTTAACAAATTTGTAGCGATAAACGTTTTCATAAACGCCCACCTTCTCTTTCAAGGGTAGGTAGTACAAGTTCCGGGCCCCGACCTAGACCGGACTTTGGGCCTAATGGAAAGCATCAAGTGCGCGGAACTTAACGATGTTCTAATTTTGAAACAGTGGCGCAATGTTTTGAAAACTGGCAAGTGGCGCGCCTTCGCCAAGTTGCCGGGCGCTTTGAAACAAATTGCTGTGAAAAATCATTATACAATTTTTGTTGTCTACGCCGCTGGACCGCAAAAACGCCGCTCCGAAACGGCGCGCTATCGCCAATATATAAGGACGTGAGAGGGGAAATTGGTGAGTTGATGGAAAAGTGTCGATATCTTGCGCGGGAATGTGCGGCAAAATGTAATGGTGCTATTCCGGGGGCAGAGGTTTAAAAACTGGCCCACCTGCCTGCAGGTGACTAGCGACAGTCTATGGCCGAAGTCCGGATTGCCTGGAGAATTAGGCCGAAATCTTCGCTAGGATTCTTTCATTGTGAGACTTGGAGTAAATAGCGATGTGCTCTTCAAGGCCGCTTATCTTTTTGGTGGTGCACCAGGTTCTCCTGAACAAGCGATTGATATTGGCCCTAAGCATAGCGCATGTATGATTGAGCGAAAAAAGTGGATCGAAGCCTCCACCTTTAAGTTCGCCCTGGCCTACCACGCACCCTCGTCGACCTTTAAAAGTCATATAACTCGCGTTTGGAAAATGTGTTTTCACGTCGGGTTCATAGTGTGGGTTTTGATCGGATTCAATTGTGGCGTGCTCATTCACACAAATTTTTAGCTCTTCAAAAAGTTCAATCCTTGCCAGTTTTCTATGATCTGGACGTGGGCCATATTTTTTAAACGCTTTTTTGACCAAAAGCCCCTTAGCCGGCATCGAAGCGACTTTAAATCCAAGAATTAGTCGTGTTCGCTTTTCAACGGCTAAGGTGATTGAGACTGGTTTACACTTTGAGTGTTCAAAGGTCTCCATGTCGTCAAACTGAAGCTCATGGACTTGTTTTTTTAGCCTGAATTTACTTAGCCACTCAATGGCTCCAATGGCGAGGAAGGTTTTTTTCCTTTGAACCGTGGTGCGGTGAATATTCAAGATTCTTGCGCACTCCCTCATCGACACGCCACCACGCAAGTGTTTGTCGATTTGAAAATTCATGCGGCGCTTTTTTTGACGAAAGCACCGGTCGAGGGTGGCTTTAGAAAAATGGCCGCGGCATCCTTTGCAAAAAAATCTCTGGATCCACTGTGAATCAGAAGTCCGGTAAAATCGTCCGGCTCGGACAACAAAATGTCCGGATTGATCCTTGTCTCTGCATTTTGGGCATTGGAGAGTCACATCAGAAATATGAGCAATGCTTAGGCCAGCTTACCCGAAGGCTCCACCGCCTGCTCCGCAGGCTGGTGGGCCAGTTTAAGAGGTTTACCGCCGGTTTTCAATGGCCCATTCAAGGCCGCCCAACCGGCCAAGGAACGAGAGCTGCTTTTTAGGTTCAATGCTCCCGGGCAAGAGGGCCAAGATCAGGGCCGCGTACAATAAGGCGTGGAACAGCCGGTTTGAGAAGAGCCGCGGACTGGGCCAGTGCGACTGGTTAAATTCCATTTTATCTAAAAGCGGCACCAACAAGTTAACAAAAGGCAGCGGTAGGATTTTTAAGAAATATCCCGGCAACTGAAAATAACTTAGAGCTCCATAGGCCATCATAATGCCCATTGCGTAAATGGAACCATAAAGGAGCTGAGCCAGGTTTCCTTTAGGCGATGTTTTCGGGTCGGTCACAAGCAAGGTAATTCCGAGCATTGTGCTCGGGTCGATCCACTGATTTATAGCCGGCATCCCTGTTAATAGGAAAGTCGCGCCTGAAACGGAAAAGAGTGTCACCAGTGCGCCCGTGCTGACGAGAAAAATCCTCCCGACGAACTGTGAGATAAAACCGGCCGCAAAAATAAACAGAAAAATCCAAGGCCGGGACGAAGTGTAATTGCCTACCACATCCTCTAACATCAGGATCCGGTAGGGATCGGTTAGGATGGCAAATAGCGACGCTATAGCCAAGGCGATTCCGGAGGGGTTGAAAATATGGCGGGAAATTCCCTGCTCAGTTCTCACAAAAACGTACTTTGACAGTATGCCAATAGCCACGGTCATAAGTTGGGCCCAATAGGCAAAGGGCGCAAACCACAGAAACAAATTGATACTGAGAACAATGGGTAGAACTGAAAACCCCAGGCAATAGCTTTTGGTAAAATACAATGACACCAAAATTTCAAAAATAAATGCGAAGCATATTTGATATATGATTAATAAATAGTAATTGCCGATCGCCGGTGAGAACTGGCTCATGAAAACTAAAATTGAAGTCTGAACGCAAGCCTGGACTAAATGAACTTTGCGCAACCTTATGTGAAAAAGCCACCTCTCATTTAAGCGGTGTTTTTTTTCATTAAGAAAACCAAATCCGAAGGTGAGGGCCACAAGAGCCCAAATTAGGTAACGTTGGCGCATGGGATAGACGAGGATCTGAGGATGAAAGCAAAGTACTAGCGCTAATAAGGAGCAGGCGGAAAGAGTGAATACGGAAAAAAGCCAGGCGCGATATTCAC
>JANMVK010000667.1:0-1745 GCA_031392725.1 Pseudobdellovibrionaceae bacterium | reverse complement strand
GGCGTTCCGCGCGCCGCTGCACGCGAAGGCCGATGTTCGCTATGTCGCCAACGGCATCACTGGATTGCGCTTTTCGAATATTAGTCCGGAGAATAAAGGCGCGATCGTTTCGTTCGTGCGCCAGAGTCAAACGCGATTCGTGCTCAAGGCGTCCTGATACTGGAAACTGACCCCGAGGGTCAGCTTTTAAAGTTTCTTGTCGCCCGTGTCGGCTTTTTTCATGACCGCAAAATTGATTTCGCGCATGCCGGCCTCGGTGACCGTGAACATGACTTTTTTCACCGTCAGAAACTCCACATCTTTGTCGCTCTGAATGGTAATTTTTCGGAATTCATCGACTTCTTCTTCTTCAGGTTTGTCGCCCTTTTTAGCTTGGGTCACGGCTTTGCGGATTTGTGAGCCCAGTGACTTCTTTTTCTTGTCGCCCTCTTCAACCGCTTTTTTCAATTGATCGAGCAGCGGCTGGATTATCCAATCCTCTTGCTCTTTCACGGTGCGGAAATCAGCGACCTTATAATTGTTCAACATCACGCCGTCGGCGCCGATGATGACCACGTTGGATGGTTTCAAGTCTTTCACTTCATGAGCGGCGGGTAAGTTCACTTTGTCAGGCAGAGGCAAAACCTGGTTGGTGGTGGCATAGTTCTGCAGAAGGAACACGCACATCACGGTGAACATATCCACCATGGCGGTCATGTTGAGCGCGACAACCGCGCTGCGCTTGCCGCCTCGCATTCTGCCGCCGTGTCCTCTTAACCCTGGAACAAAAATCGCCATAACCTATCTCCTCTTACGGGGGTGACCCGCCGGTCGCCACCGAAATTTCAGGGAAACCGCCGATTAACAGAGAATCCATGCCGAACACCAGCGCCTCATAAGGCAGCTCATCCAAAATGGTCACGACACAATCTGATTTTTCCGGATACAGTTCTTTAATCTTCTTAACTTCCGCGGTGAGGCGGTCTTGATCGTACTTGCCGCCCACCTTGGGAAAACGCATTTCGTTACGGCCGATGATGATCCGGTAGCCTTCTTTTAAAACATCGAGACGGAAGGGAATCTCGAGTTTTTTATCCTTAGGAGGCTCCGGCTTGTCGTCCGTATTCTTTTTAGAATAGATCGAACTACCAAGCTGAATCATCGACACCTGAGTCCAGACAGCGGTGATTAACAGAAATATAATACACACCGACATTAAATCGATGATCGGGACTAGGTTTAAGTCCACCGTCGAATTTCTCTTACCCTCTTCGCCGTCATCGATATTCATATTAGTCCTTTATTTTATCCCGGTTCGCACACACGAGATTCATTAAGGTCATGCTGCTCTCTTGCATGTCGCCGATTGCGCGACCGATGCGGATCTGGAAAAATCCGTAAGCCACAACCGCCGTGATGGCGACGATAAGACCGAAAGCCGTACAGTTCAGGGCTTCGGAAATACCTTGTGACAACATCGCCGCTTTCGTCGCGGCATCGGCTTTCGCCACACCACCGAAAGACGTAATCAGACCGATAATCGTTCCCATCAGACCGACTAGCACGCCGACGTTACCAAACACGGCGAGAAATGAAACCCAGCCTTCAAGCTTGGGAGTTTCCCTTAACACCGAGGCGTCCATCGCGACTTGGATCTCTTCATCCGGGCGGCGGTTCATCACCTGCACCAGACCGGCTTTTAATGTATTGGTCAGCGGAGTCGGCCGGCTGTCGCAAAACGCGATCGCCTGGCGGATGTCCCCGCG
>JANMVK010000612.1:0-2008 GCA_031392725.1 Pseudobdellovibrionaceae bacterium | reverse complement strand
ACGATTTTTTACCGTCAATCCGACGTGCCTGAAATCATGGAACTCAACTGGATTTTGTCGTGCTTCACGCCGAAGGGTTTGATGAACCGCGCGCATGCTTACAAAGCCAAGGTTCAGGAAAATCAGGAGCAGGGCAAAGAGGATTTGGATTTCGGTGTTAACATGGGCCTGTACAGTTATCCTGTGCTGATGTCGGCGGACATCTTGATGTTCTCTGCCGCCAAAGTTCCGGTGGGAGACGATCAGGTTCAGCACATTGAAATCGCGCGCGACATCGCCCAGAAATTCAACCGCCAGTACGGCGAGATTTTACGCGTGCCCAATTTTGTGGTGCAAGCCAAAGGCAAGAGCGTGCCCGGTCTCGATGGCCGCAAGATGAGCAAGTCTTACGACAATACCATTCCGTTATTTGAAGAACCGGCGAAAATGAAAAAGCTCGTGGCCAAAATTAAATCCGATTCGTTGCCGCCGGAAGCTCCCAAATCCACTGAGGGCAGTATTATTTTTGAATTGTACGAATGCTTTGCCACACCGGCTCAGGTCGAGGAGATGCGGGCCAAATACGCCAAGGGCATCAGCTGGGGTGTGGCCAAGGAAGAACTGTTCAATGTGATGGACCATTCCGTTAAAGATATGCGTGATAAATATAAAGAGTTGATGAACAATAAACCGTATATGGATGAACTTTTAAAAATAGGCGCGGCCCGCGCGCGCGAAAAGTCCATTCCATTTATGAAACAAATTAGAAAGTCCATGGGGATTGATACATGAGCGCCATAGTTAAAGAACTTTACTACTATCCGATTAAAAGTTTCCGCGGCCTGCGCGCCGACCAGCTTTGGCTCGACAAGCAGGGGCCGCTTTATGACCGCCAATTTGTGCTGGTCGATGACAAGAATGGATTTTTGACTCAGCGGCAAATGCCGGAGCTGGCGAAAATCGGACTGCGCATGCTGGACGAATCGTTTATTGAACTTTCGGCGGCGGAACATGGAGAAATGGATTTCGGCTTGAACGAGCACGAGGCCAAGGCTGAGGAAGTCACCGTGTGGAAACGCAAATTCGCGGCGGAAGAGGTCAACACCGACGTGTCGGATTGGCTGTCGGAGGTCACCAAGAAAAAGGTGCGCCTGATGCGGATGAAAGACGGCGCGGGCCATGAGTTTGATCCCGAAAAACATCCCGGACGCACCATGCGTTTCAACGATAACAAACCGATTTTAGTAATCTCGGCGGCATCATTAAAGTCACTGGAAGCCAAAGCCGGCGTGACCCTGAGCATGAGCCGCTTTCGTCCCAATATCGTGGTCGACGGCATCGAGGCTCATGTGGAAGACACTTGGACGCAATTTTCCATCGGCCGCGTGAAGTTCGACGGTTTGCACGCTTGTTCGCGCTGTAAAATCACGACGGTGCATCCATTGACCGGTGAAGTGGGTGAGGAGCCGCTAAAAACTCTCGCCACCTACCGTAAGGACGAAAACGGCGTGAACTTTGGTTTCTATTTTACTCATTTGAGTGAGGGCAAGATCGAATCCGGAGCTACGATTACGTTTTAAGGACGAGATGTCGTAGCGGACATGTCTGACAATTTTTAGCCCGCCTGAGCCTAATTGCTTTTAAATCCAATTAAATGCATTTGGCGGGTCTGTCGGTTGCAATGTTGATAGGTATGACCAAGTTAGCCGTTTTGATTCTGACCATGACAGTGAGCACCTCCGCGTTCGCCTTTGGCTGGTGGAGCGATCCTCCGGGCCAGGTGTTCTGGCGAAAATGTAAAGCGCCGCTGACCTTGAAGCTGCCGGATCACACCCGCATGAATATAGCCCCTTATGGCAATATGGTTGAGTATCCACTGTCTTGCCTCGATGTCGTCACATGGCTCCACAATGTAGAGCCGGGCACTGAACTGGCAGATGAAGAACAAGATAAGGCATTTGATTTGATTCACGCTTACATTGACCGCGGTGTTTTTAGCTTCGACATCAACACCACGCTCACAGCCAAC
>JANMVK010000572.1:0-1233 GCA_031392725.1 Pseudobdellovibrionaceae bacterium | reverse complement strand
GATGGGAAGGTCAATCCTGTGCATCTCGTCAGTAAGAAGAAGCCTGGCGAGTAATTACTCGAGCACCATTCCGGCTTCAGAATCCCAATAAAACACCGCACCCACGTTTAAGTAACCGGGTGATTTGTCGAGATCGATTCCCACTTCGGCGATAAATTGCAGTTTCTGCCAGGTGGGGATTTGCAGTTGCGTGCCGAGCACCAATTGCAAAGTGAGGTCTTTGTCGCCGTCATCTTCTTTATCACTTTTGCGCATGCGCAGGCCCAAGGGCACCGACGCGTAGGGCGTAAAGATCACTTCCTCGATTGTCACTTTTTTGGAAACCAAGGGTTCCATGCGCAGGATCAGATCCTTCACTTCGCCGTCTTTAATATAAAGTATGCCGATGTTACCGCCGATGGCGGGTTGCTTGTCGGTGTCGGGGATGGGCATCCATTTAAACATTCCACCAAAAAATAAATCGGTGTTGCCGACGCCCAGCAAGGCGCGAACTCCGGTGTCTTCCGTAATTCCCAGGTCGATCCGGCCGCCGACATTGATACCGGCGTTCTCGGTCAGGACTTGGGTGTTGCCGGTCACCTTGTAGTGGCCGCTCTTCATAACTTCGCCGTTGTCCATCACCGAATAATCGGCCCATGCGGGGGCCCCGAGCAGAACGGTGGCTGCGAGCGTGAAAATGTGCTGAAACTTCATTGTTATTCCCCCTTAAAGCTAAGCCGTTAGAGGATATGCTGAGGGGAAAGGGTTTGACAAGAAAAGCCAACTCTTCAATTCTGGCCGCAATGGAGCCCATTTCGCTGGTCGTTATCACGCGCAACGCCGAACATCACATCTCCCGGTGCCTCCGTTCCGTGCCGTTTGCTTCGGATATCGTCGTGCTCGACTGTGGCAGTGACGACGAGACTGTCGAGTGGCCAAAAATTTAGGCGCACGGGTGTTCACCGAGGAGTGGCGTGGCTTCGGACCGCAAAAGCGCAGGGCCACTGAGCTAGCCAAGACCGATTGGGTGCTGAATTTGGATGCCGATGAGGCTTTGAGTCCTGAAGCTCAGCTGGAACTGCAGGATTTTTTAAAGGGAGCGAAGTTGCATTCGGCTTATTCATTTCCGCGGGTGAGTTTTCATCTTGGCCGCTGGATTTGGCATGGCGGCTGGTATCCGGATTGGCAGATCCGCCTTTATGACCGGCGCCAGGCCGATTGGTCGCTCGATCAAATTCACGAAAAAGTGGTGGC
>JANMVK010000546.1:0-5173 GCA_031392725.1 Pseudobdellovibrionaceae bacterium | reverse complement strand
TACTTCGGCTCGGGCCCGGTGCGCGGCTTTGGCGTGACGCTGATTGCGGGAATCGCCACCACGATGTTGACCGCGGTTTTTATCAGCCATTGGATGCTGGATGTAATGATGAAGTATTCTAACAATAAGAAATTGCCGATTTAGGGGATGATGCTCAGATGACAAAATCGACATCGACAGAAAATAAACAGGGCTGGGGACGTTTTGACTTCCTTGGAATTTCAACTCCCATCGCTCTGGCCACCATTGGCTTGGTGATTTTCGCTTTATCCTGGATTGCGCTAAAGGGATTCAATTACGGCGTGGATTTCTCCGGCGGTATCGAGATTCAAGCGCACTTCAATCAGGAAGTGGAAGCCGGCAAGCTGCGCGACTTTATGGAAGCCAACGGGTTTCCCCACGCGAACGTGCAAAATCTCGGCGACGCTCATGAATATCTGATGCACATTGAATCGCCCACTGGCGCATCGGATGAGGAAGTGAATACGTTTATTCAGGGCACCGTGGAAAAATTAAAAACCGCACTTTCCGCTCAATTTGCCGCTCAGGGCGCCGAAGTGCGCCGGGTCGACACCGTGGGCCCGCAAGTGGGCGCCGAATTAAAACGCAATGGAATCCTGGCGGCATTTTATTGCTTCCTTTTAATTCTAGTTTATATCGGTCTCCGTTTTGATTATCGTTACGCTCCGGCCGCCGTGTTCTGTTTATTCCACGATGCGGTTATCACCTGCGGAATTTATTCGCTGTTTGGCTGGGAGTTCACCGTTCAGACTCTGGCGGCGGTCTTAACCATCATCGGTTACTCGTTAAATGACACCATTGTGATCTTTGACCGGATTCGGGAAAACCAAGGCATCCACCGCGACAAATCCCTTTATTGGATATCCAACCGCTCGATCAATGAGACTTTATCGCGCACGATTTTGACTTTTTTCACCACGTTGATGACCGTGGTGGCCATGTACATTTTTGCCGACGGCGCCATCCGCGATTTCGCCCGCGCCATGATGATCGGAATGTTCTTGGGTGTGTACTCAACCGTTTACGTAGCCACGCCGCTGATGTTAGTCGCCGACCGTTACCAGAAATGGAAACGCCAGCGCGTACAAGCCACGGCCTATTCCGGGGGGAAATAAAATGGCTGATCTTACAAATGTGATTCGCTGGAACGCCAACTTCGTCCGTAGCCTCGCGCAGAATGTGCTCGAACGGGCGCGCATGATCCGGGGGACGTTAGCGACTCCCGTGCAAAAACGATTGAAACGAAAAACCATTAAGCGGACGGCAAAAAGAGCGCGGACGCCAAGAAAGCCCAATGCCGGATAAACCCTCGAGCCCAGCTTCAGCCGTCGTGTTGTTGTCTTCGGGGCTTGATTCCGCGTTCAACCTTTTAAAAACTGTGCAACAATTTAAAGTCGCCCTTGCTCTGACCTTTGATTATGGCCAGCGCGCGGCGGCCCGGGAAATTGAATGTTCCACGAATCTCGCGCAACATTTCGGCGTGCCCCACAAGGTGGTGGCCCTGCCTTGGTTTAAAGACTTCACCAAAACCACGCTGGTTAACCGGGCGGGCGAAGTGCCGAGCGGCAAGGATGTGGAGATCGACAGCCTCGTGCGCTCGCTGGAGACCGCGAAATCGGTGTGGGTACCCAATCGCAACGGAATTTTTCTCAATATCGCGGCCGGGTTCGCCGAAGGATTGGGCGCGCAATATATAGTGCCGGGTTTTAATCTCGAAGAAGCGCAGACGTTTCCCGACAATAGCGGGGCTTATTTAAAATCACTTGATGAGGCCTTCGGCTTTTCCACGCAAAATCGCGTGCACACCCATTGCTATTCGACCCATTTAAACAAATCGCAAATCGTGAAAGAATCCGTGCGCCTCGATCTGCCGTTTAAAATGCTCTGGCCCTGTTATTTAGACGGCGCCAAGTGGTGCGGGACCTGTGAATCCTGCCTGCGCTTTGCCAGGGCGTTGAAAGAAAATGGCCTAAACTTAGGAAGCCTGCAGTGAAATCGCGCTTTATCGACACACTGGAAACCTACGACGGCTCGCAACTGGTTTCATTGCGCAGTTATCTTAAGCATCAGGTGCTGGGGGATTCCATTGTCGCTTGGATCGGGCCGTGTGACGTGAAGACCGAGCATATGGTGGACGGCGAGGATCTTCTGGCCGGCGCCGAGATCCGCGGTGAGCAGATGCTGCATTTTATTGTCGAACTGTTTGATTCCACGCTATTCGCCGCGGTGGGAATTCAGCGCCTGTTGACCAGTATTGTGAAAGATGTGGTGCAGTTGACCTCGAAGGAAGCGGCGGTCGTGTCGCTGCTCCGGCGCGACGGCGACGATATTTATAGCGGCGATAAGAAATTCAGCATTTCCATCGCCACCCAAAGTCCCACGAGCTCTTTAATCCACTTTGCCGTCAATGTCGTGAATCGCGGCACACCAGTGCCCACAATCAGTTTGCAGGAATTCAATTTGGATGCAAAAACCCTAGCCATCGAAGTGATGCGCCGGTTTTGTGGGGAAATTGAAGGCATTCGCGACGCCACCAGAAAAGTCCGGTGGGTTAAGTAAAGTAAAGCATCCCGGGGGGGATTTATGAGGGGATTATTTCTAGTTCTATTGGCTTTTGCCACGGTCAACGCATCCGCGGCAGCACGCCGGAACCGTCCGCCGGATCTCCCGCCCGACGCCACCACCACGCAATTATGGAATGAACTGAACAACCAAGGCTTCCAGCTATTCGGCAATCAACCGGGCCTCACGCGGTCAGTGATTGAGGAGGCCATCGCGCTTGGCATTCGCAATATGAATTGGCTCAAATTTATTAACGACCGGCGGCCTGACGGCGACAAAATCTCGCTCACCAGTAAAGCCACAACGGGCGGCCATCCCATTGAGAAGCCCTCCGAGTATTCACCTAAAATCGTCGAAGAGCGCCTCGAAAAGTTGCGCACCGATATGCCTAATGAAATGAGTGAAGTTTTGTTCAACAACAAAGCCTTCACCGAACAGCCGCCGCTGGAAGTGGATAAATTTATTGAGTGGGGCCGTAAATCCGACAGCCTCTACCAAACCGCGCTGCGCTGGCAGGGAATGCAGCAGTGGCTGCCCTGGCTCGAGCAAAACCGCAGTGAGGACATTCACGGAATTTATTTCTTTAACAAAATGTTGCCCGTTGATATCAATGCCAAACTCAGCGCGCCCGCGCAGTGGACCGCGCAGCAAAAGATTGATTTCTCTGATTGGCTCGTCAGCATGTGCTTGAACAACGGCGCCTCGCTGAACACCTGCCGCACGCAGGTTGAAACCGCGGCCAACGGTACAAGCAGCGTTTTCCCGCTATTTCAGCAGTGGCGGGCAAAATCCCAACTCACCTGGGATGGCTTTTTTAATATTCAAGGCCGCCGCAGCGACATTCACATCACCAATTTAGATTTGCTCGAGATGCCCTTCCGCAACCCCAACGACGCCACCATTCTGGCCTTCCTTAAAGACAATATTGAGGACGAATGGCACTTTGGAACTTGGTTCTTAAAAATGGTGTTCACCCCCTCAGCCGCCGCCCACGTGGTGTTCCGGCCGGGAGTTACGCCGCACGTGAATGGTCTTGGCGGCGACGAAATCACCATGAACTCCGATCAGCCGCTGACCGAATACGATGCGCAGTGGACCATTCGCCACGAGTTCGGCCATGTGCTGGGTTTACCGGATTGCTATGTTGAGTATTATGATTCCGAACGCGAATCCATCGTGAATTACCAGCTCGATATCGACAACTTGATGTGCAGCCGCCATGGGCATATTCAGCAAAAGCATGTGGATGAATTGATTAAGACCTATAAAAGTGTGGAACCGCGGCTTAACTAAACGGCTACGACTTCCTGAACTTCGGGGATTGCGGCTTTAAGCCGGGTTTCAATTCCCTCTTTCAGAGTCAGAGCCGAACTGGGACAACCGGAGCAAGCGCCGTGCATATTCAAATACACTTTTCCGCTTTCAAACCGGTCAAAGGTGATATCGCCGCCATCCATCGCGACGGCGGGTTTAATTTCTTCGCGGATAATTTTCTTAATTGCCAAAACCACCGGGGAGTCATCGGGTGAGTCTTCATCGCCGCTGACCGAAGCCGCACCGGTTTCGGCATTCAGCACCGGCAATCCGCCGCCGATATGTTCCTTAATCAAATCCGTCAACGGATCGGCCAGGATTTCCCATTCCACCCAGTTTTGTTTTGTCACGGTCACAAAATTCACGCCGATAAACACGCCCGCCGCCCACGGGAAGCCTAAAATCTTCACCGCCAAGGGGCTGCGTGCGGCCGCTTCTTGAGTGGTGAAATTGACGTTTTCCGTGGCGATATTGCGGTCCACGATAAACTTCATCGAGTCGGGATTGGGCGTTGCTTGGTAAATGACCTCTACATCTGACATGCGGCTGTTTTAGCTAAGTTTCAAGAATCTGTCCATGGGCCTTTGTGTAGGTGATTGGCCACGCCCAACACCGCGGAAAAGAAGCCGAAAATCAGCGCGCAAATCCAGATTGTCATGGGCGGCCCGATAAAATCGGACAAATGGCCCCAAGGAAAGCTCATCAGCGGGCCGATCGAGGCGAAGTTCATCCCGATCACCGAACTCATGCGGCCGCGGTACTTTTCGTCCACTTCCAGGTGCATGGACACCGTCAGCGAGGCGAAACACAGATAAACCCCAAAACCGGCCAGGGACATGGCCGCGACCGTAAGCCAGAGAGTCGGAAGCAGCGGCAACAGCATCAGCATCAAAAATACCAAAGGCACGCCTACCCACAATGCCCGAACGGGTTTTGCCGGTTGGAAAATGGCGAAGCTCAGAGCGCCGCACATGGAACCCATGGCGGGAAAACTGAACACCACGCCGTACTCCTCCATATTCAGACCGAATTTTTGCAGAACATAAACTCGAAACACCGAAACCATCAGCGGATAAATGCAGCAGATGGTGAGCAGCAATTGAGCTACCCGGTAACGCAGAATCGGGCTTCCATAGATGTAGCGCAAACCTTCCTTCAGGCCTTGGAAGGAGGACTGCTTGATCACGTCGATGGGAATCTTTTTTACTTGGGCGTAGACCATGACCGCGGCCACCGCGAAGTAAGTCAGGCCGTCGAACAAAAACACCAGCGCGGG
>JANMVK010000511.1:0-1788 GCA_031392725.1 Pseudobdellovibrionaceae bacterium | reverse complement strand
ATGTCCGCGAGGGCTAATTGTCTAGCTGCAGCTTAGGAAACAGGGCCTTGGCATTGCGCAGAGTATGGACGGAGAGTTCCTCGAGGGTAATGCCCTTGAGTTCACTCACCAGTTTGGCCGTTTCGGTGACCCAAGCGGGCTGATTTTTCTTACCCCGGTGGGGCATCGGCGCTAAAAATGGGGCATCGGTTTCCACATGGAGCGAATCGAGCGGCACTTTGCGCACCACCTCACGCAAGTCGCCGGCGTTTTTAAAGGTCACCACGCCGCTAATGGAAATATGCCAGCCGCAATCAAGCCCGGCTTTGGCCATCTCCCAAGTGCCGGTGAAGCAATGGAGCAGGCCACGGGTTTTGCCGTTAAATTCCTTCAGAATCTGCATTGTGTCAGGCTCGGCGTCACGGGTGTGAATCTCCACTGGCAAGCCTAATTCCGCGGCCAGGGCCATTTGCGCGCGGAACACGCCGGGCTGAACTTCGCGCGGCGAATGTTCATAGTAATAATCCAATCCGGTTTCACCGATAGCAACCACTTCGCGGCGTTTGGCGTTGTCGCGGATAAACTGTTCAATTTCCGGGGTGTAAAGAGAAGCTTCGTGGGGATGAATGCCGAGCGTGCACGCCACCTGAGGGAAATATTTTTCCGCAAGCTTTAGCACCACCGGCAGATCGTCGGGGCAGGTGCCGATGGTGATCACGTTTTTCACCTGATTGGCGGCGGCTTCACTCAACGCTTGCTCCGGGGGAATTTCTAGCATGTTCAGATGGGTGTGAACATCAATCCATTGCACGCGGCACCCGCTGGTAAAAATTCTCAAACACTAAATTGCGGTCCACGTTGCTATGCAGATCGGTTTCCATTTGCTGAGCCATACGCCACAGTTCCACCCGGGCGTAGGATTCCCAAGCGGGCCAACTGTTCATTTGTGAAGTTAAATCACGATGCAGTTCCTCACCGGTGCCGAGCAGAGACCAATCGCGCAGAATTTGTTGCATGGTTTGGGCCGCGACTTCACTGGCGCCGCGATCACTCACCGTTTCAAATAAATCGCGCACGGCTTGGCCGTTACGGTTAAGGCACGACGATAAAAAATCCATCACATGAGCGCGCAGATTGTCCGGATCTTCAGCTGGTTCGCGCACGGGAGCCCTGAGGCGGATCACTTGTACGCGTGAGCGCAGAGTCGGGAGCAACTGGCCGGCTTCGGGAGTGATAAATAAAAAATAAGTCTGCGGCGGCGGTTCTTCCACCAGTTTTAAAATCGCATTGGTGGCCTGGGGATTTAAACCTTGCGCGTCTTGCACCAGAATCACGCGCACCTTGGTCATTCGCTGGAGCGCTAAGAACTGAGCGATGCGCTCGGTGGCTTCAAGTTTGATGGTGCCTTTTTCGGCTTCCACATGAAGGACGGATTCACTTTGATGTTTCTCCACTCGCAAACAGGGTCCGCACTCGCCGCACGGGGCCTGATCGCGTTCGCACACCAGAGCTTGCGCGAAAGCCCAGGCGAAATCCACCGAGACAGGTGATACCGATGAACCGCAAAACGCTAAGGCGTGCGGCACATGCCCGGCCTCGCGCAAACGCTGCAGTTGCGTCCACGCCTCGGATTGATTGGTGATGGTGGAAATTAATTGAGCCATTTTCTCGTCTTCAATTCTTGCATCAAGCCGGATAACAATTTCTCGGGAGCATCGGTGGCCGGCAAAACACACCATTGCGCCGGTTTGGCCTTGGACTGTTCCACATAGGCCGCGCGCACGCGTTCGTGAAAGGCGCGATTTTCCC
>JANMVK010000510.1:0-4614 GCA_031392725.1 Pseudobdellovibrionaceae bacterium | reverse complement strand
TCACTAACGATGTGCTGAAGTGGAACGGAACTTCATGGCATCCGACTGCTATCACCAATGGCACGGTTACACTTGTCAACGCAGGAAGCGGCTTAACGGGTGGCGGATTGGCTGGTGGCAATATCAATGGCGCGGGCACTCTGGCTTTGACGGTTACCGGCGTCACGGCCGCAAGCTACGGCACTGCGACCTCAGTCAGCACGTTCTCAGTCGACGCACAAGGCCGCTTGTTCAGTGCGGTTAACACTCCGATTGCAATCACACCTCTACAAATGACTGTTGGCTCCGCAAGCACCAACCAAGTCTTGAAATGGAACGGAACTTCATGGCATCCGTCTTCCGACGACGCCTCTACACTTAGTGGTGTAACGGTTACGGCCGTGGCTCCGTTAGCGGGATCGATCTTGCGCTACAATGGCACCTCATGGACGGATACGCTCGCCACTTATCCCGAGACGACCACGATCAACAGAATCTTGTTCTCCAGCGCCAACGACGTAGTTGGCCAAATTACCACCGCCAATAACGGAATCTTGGCCACCAACGGCGCGGGCGTTCCGGCTTGGGATACCACGGTCACCGTCGGCAGCAGCCGGGTGGGCATTGGTACCACGAGCCCAAGTTCTGGCTCCATACTTGATGTCAATGGGACCGGCCTGCTTTACAGCTCGCTGATTGTTCCGCGCGACACGGAGTCGTTACGCCCGGTCGGAGTGGTTGGAATGGTCCGGTACAACACGACCCGCTCAAAGTTTGAGGCCTATGAGAATAATACTTGGACCAATGTGGTCACTAACGGGACGACCGGCCTATTTGCCGATGGCACATCAACTGCTCCATCCGTTTCATTTCTCAATGACACCGATTCAGGTCTCTACAGCATAAGCAACAATGTGCTGGGATTCGCAACGGCCACCACGGAGCGCATGAGAATTAATTTAAGCGGTCAGACGTTGCATAGTGATGGACTAGTGACGAGTCCTTCATTGAGCTTTATCAATGACTCCGACTCGGGCCTCTACAGCATAAGTAACAACGTGCTGGGATTCGCGACGGCGACGACAGAGCGCATGCGGATTAATTTAAGCGGTCAGACGTTGCATAGTGATGGTTTGGTCACAACGCCTTCGCTGGGCTTTATCAATGACCCGGATACGGGCCTCTACAGTGTGAGTGCCAATGTTTTGGGAATTGCCACTCAAGGTACCGAGCGCATGAGAGTTGATGCGACTGGAACGGTCTCGATTGGGACCAACGCTGTACTCAATGGTGCAGCCCTGAATGTTTATGGAGTGGGTACTAGTAAAAGTTCAATGGTCGTGCCGCGAGACACTGCGGCCAATCGTCCGGCAACCGGGGTGAACGGCATGCTTAGGTACAATACCAACAGCAATTACTTTGAGGCCTACGGAAATTCTAACTGGTACAATATCCCTTCGGCACCTTTCTATGTTTTTACCACCGCCGATCAGGGCTTGGCCGCAGATGCAACAGTCAACAATGACACCTACTTATCTTTCCAAGGCCGGCCGAACACTAGATACATAATTGATATGGTGCTTCATCTTTCGACTACCTCAGGGGTGCCTGACTTTAGGTACACGTTTACTTTCCCTTCGGGATCAATGTTGATAGATGGGCTTTCATCAGGCGGCAACGGAAACTGTATTATTGCAGGCGCGTCGGGGACCAACAATCCCAACTTGCTGCCGTTGGGCAATTCTACCACTAACGGCGTTCACCTTTCAGGATGGATTCTCCTAGGGGCCACGGGCGGAACGGTCCAATTTCAGTGGGCTCAGTTTGTCTCGGATCCGTCCACCATTACCGTCAAGGCCGGCTCCTACTTGAAAGTCCAGCCTGTTGACTAAGGTGAGATTTAGACTGTGGGGCTACGCACCGATCTTTTTATTGGTACTGGGTTTGGGAATTTTTGGCGCCAGTTGGTCCAATCCATTTATTCTCGACGACACTGCTAAAATTCGCGACAATCCTGATGTCAGGGCCAATGTTTTTGATTGGCGGACTTTTTTTGACGCCTATTCTTCCACCAGTGCGAAAAACACTCAGTACCGCAACGATCCCTCGCGACCGTTGACCTACGTTTTATATTGGCTCATGTGGCGGGCAGGTGACGGCAGTCCCAGGCCTTTTCATATTTTGTCGACAGTTTTGCATTTATGTACCAGTTTTTTGCTTGGTCTCCTGGTGCTACAGCTTTTTGCGCGACCGGGGCCGGCGCTGGCCGCTGCCGCGGTTTTTTTAACTTTGCCTATCAATGCGGGAACAGTTTTTTATGCATTTGGCCTGAGTGACATCTTGTTTGCTTTTTTTTCGCTGGCAATCCTAAACCTGGCTCTTAGGAGAGACGGCGGGTCGAAGCTGGGTTGCCGGATTTTGATCGCCCTTTTATTCTGTCTGGCGCTCGCGGCCAAGCAAACCGCCATTGTAATTCCGGCCCTGGCAATTATGGTGAACCGGCGTGATTGGCGGCTCCATATCCAGCTGTTCATGGTGGGCGGCGCATATTTGGCTTATCGCCTCTTTTGGTTTCATAGTCTTGGCGACCTGGAGGCGGAATCGGTGTACGCCTCCGGCGCATATTTCTGGAGCCAAGGCGTGATGATTTTAAAGTATATTGGGCTCAGCATTGGGCCCTTCGGCTTGTGCGTGGATCACGCGGTCGTTCCAGGCTCCTACAGCGATCCGACAAAAATCTTAGCCTGGCTGCTCGTGATTGGTGTCTCTGTATGGAGCGGCTATGTTTGGTTAAGGCGATCGGGCTGGGAGAGTGCCGCGGCCGGATGGTTTCTGTTTATTATTCCGCTGCTGCCCACGAGTTCAATTTTCCCTACTACGGATTTATTTGTTGAGCGCAGGGCTTACCTAAGTTCGGCCGGTTTAACGATTTTCTTGATGACCTTTTTGATTCACCTGGGATCTCGGCAGCGGCTTCTGGAGCGGATTTGGCCGGTTGTCGCGGTTCTTGTGATAGGGGTGTTCTCCGGCTTGAGTTACCGCCGTGGAAATGTATTTTCAACGGAGGCTTCAATTTATCAAGAGGCAATTTCACTCTACCCGGGTGACTTGCGTTCGCTAAATAATTTGGCTTCGGCCTACGTTGCGGAAAATAAGTTGGAACTTGCTAAACATGAATTTGAAAATGTAATAGCTCAAGATCCACAGCACCAAGAGGCCTTGAATAATCTGGCGGTGCTCTACCAAATGTCAGAAACTGGATTTACTGATCCGAAAAAGAGTGAGGAACTTTATCTCCGGGTGTTGTCGGTTAACCCAGATAATCTTAAATCACTATTAAACATGGGATTTCTCCAGCTCTCGGCCGGACGGCTTGCGGCCGCGAAGGACTTTTTCAATCGCGCGGTGAAACTGAATTCGCGGACTGTTCTGGCCCATTTTGGCCTTGGCAAGGCCGATCAATTGGGTGGAAATCCGGCCGGTGCGATCGGACATTTTCAAGCGGCCCTAAAGGTGGATCCGCAAAATTCTTTGGTATTGGAGGAGCTGCGGAAAATTGGTCCCTAATAGTGAATCATATTGATTCCTGGCGGCCTTTTTTTGATTTTTTTATCGGAATTTAGTCTAGATTTGGTCCTAAAATCCCATCCAAAAAAAATGAATTTTCATTTATGACTCATCTTTAGTCGACGGACTTTGTGCCGGTCGATAGTGAGACAGTTGGGCCAAATGCTGCAAATTCGCTCCAGGGTGAGATGTCAGCCGATCTTAACAGGCCTTCAGGCTATATAAAATAGATTTAATAGAGGCCACAGGGCCTCCGCCCCCCCAAATGCAATTAAACCAATGGCCAGATTTAAAAGTGGGGTATCCAGCCCTTGGGCGATAAGTCCGAAAAGTCATTAGCATATAGATAAGGACGCGGGAAAAAATATGGGACGTAAGTGGCTGAAATATTTAAGCCTGATATGCAAACATAGTCTGTTTGTATGCTGTGTTTATTTATTCGTGACCAGCACCATAGCCTGTACCAAGTCGCCAGGTGGCTCGGTTGAAGAGTTGATCAAAACCGCGGCTCCCAATTTTAACGGTCTGCTCACCCAAACCTTTTTATCCGCCAGCACCACATATGTATTGAATGGAAATTGCGACCCAATTTCGTACGGCGTCGAGTGGTCGTACAACAATTCGACATGGACTGAGTTCCCCGGCGGTTGCCCGCTCGGGACCTTCACGTTGACGGTAAATTTCGGCGGAAGAAAAAAGGTCTATATCCGCGCCCGCACCAAGACTGGATATACGGCCACGGCGATTGCGACTATTAAATTGTTACTGCCGCCCACTTCACCCCGGTTGAATCTGGTCAATGGCAGCGTGTCGGATGATGAAGAGGGCCGGGGCATGCAGGCTTCATTGGAATCCGTAGCAACCGCACTTTCTGATACGACTCCTGCGGCAACTCCAGTTAAAATTCAATCAAGCTCGGTGGACACAGCCTATGGGCCGTAAGCCGATGTTTGCTCTTATTCTAATTTTCTCAACGCTGCTGAACTCGGCTCCTGCGGCCGCCGGCAACGGTGTGCCGATGTACTTGCCGTTCCAGGGCCGCGCCACGGATAGCGGAGGCGTGCCGAT
>JANMVK010000491.1:0-1939 GCA_031392725.1 Pseudobdellovibrionaceae bacterium | reverse complement strand
CATGCGGTCGCGGTGCAGGCGCGGCCATTGCCGGACGAATTCATTTCCGAGACGGGTTCGACATCACTCCGGCGTTTTCGGAATACCTGGTGCCGCTGGTTGGAGAATTCCCGGAATACGCGAGGCTGAAATACAAGCCGGCGAAAGCCGTGGTGAAGGATGAACCGGGCGTGACCCGCGACATTCAAATCGAAGCGTGCGAATGGTGGGGCAAAACATTTGAAATCGTCGACACCGGCGGCATCACCGAGGAGAAAAAAGGCTTTTCGCCTTTGATCCGCCAGCAGGTGATTGAGTATCTCAATACCGTGGACTTAAATATTTTAGTGGTCGACGGCCGCGCCGGCCTGGTGCCTGAAGACGCCGACGCCCTCCGCATCGCCAAACGCAGCGGCAAGCCGATGCTGGTGGTGGTGAACAAGTGCGATCAGACTTTGGATCCCGACGCCTACCTGGCCGATTTCGCCGAGTGGGGACTGGAACTGATGCCGGCCGCCTTTGAGCGGGATTTTAACATCGACACCATTGTCGAATGGATTATTTCCCACCTCGATGAAGATGAAATGCCTGCCAGTGAAGGCTTTCGCCTCGCCATCATCGGCAAACCCAACGCCGGTAAAAGTTCGCTGGCTAATCATTTGCTCGGCAGCAAGCGCATGCTGGTCAGCCCCACTCCGGGCACCACTGTGGATGCCATTGAGTCGGCCTTCGAGTATGACGGCAAAGAATATATTCTGATCGACACCGCGGGCTTACGCCGCGCGGGCAAGCAGCACGACGGAGTGGAGGTGTTGTCCACTTTCAAAACCCGTCACGCCATTTTCAAAGCCAATTTAATTTTGCTGGTGATCGACGCCACTGTCGGCCCGTCCAATCAGGATTCGCGCATTATTGAATTGTGCCTGGAGCACCATAAGGCGATTTTAATCGTGGCCAATAAAATGGATTTGGCCAAACAGCAGCACGACAACGCGCGCGATTGGTTCCGCGAGCGCATGGGTCGTGAATTTCACTTTTTCACCGACGTTCCCGTGGTGTTCACCAGCGCCATCACCGGCTCCGGCATGGACAGCCTGTTTAAAAAAGTGGAAGACATGCGCGAGAAGCTCGCGGTGCGGATCACCACTTCGCAACTCAATAAGTTTTTCACCGAAGTGATCAAGAAGGCTCCGGCTCCGGTTTACCGCAGTGAGAATGTGAAATTTTATTACCTCACCCAAACCAATCAGTCGCCGCCGAGCTTTATCGCGTTTGCCCGGCACGCCGAGGGTGTGACCCCGGCTTACCGGCGGTTTTTGATCCGTAAAATTCAGGAGAACTGGAATTTGACCGGAATTCCTTTAAGAATTTTTGTGATGGAGAAGAACTAGCTTGCCAAGTCAAAAGAGCGCCGTTTTCGGCACTCGGTTGGGTTTTTACCTCGCGGCCATTGGCTCAGCCTTCGGCCTCGGCAATCTTTGGCGCTTCCCTTACATCGTCAGCCAGAACGGCGGCGGCGCTTTCGTTTTGCTTTATTTAGCGCTGGTGTTTCTACTCGGCATGCCGATTATGATCGCCGAATTGTCACTTGGGAAAATCAGCAAGGGCAGCTTGGCGCCCGCACTCAGCAAACTGGCGGGCGAGCGCTATATGGTGCGCGATATCCGCGAGTCTTCGGTCGAGCTGAACAAGTTGATGAAATTTGTCATGCGCCATCTGGGTACGCTCAGCATGATCATAACAGTGGTCGTGCTCGCTTACTACGCCGTGATCAGCGGCTGGGTGCTCCACTTCTTTATGCAGCTGGTGGTCTCGCTGTTTGATCCCGGTCATTTTAAGCCCGACGGTGCTTTGTCAGTGCTGCTGAAAAACGGCTGGCTACAGTTGATGTTGACCAGCGTGCACTTGCTGATCGTCGGTGTGATCGTGGCCAACGATTTGGAGTTCGGTTTGGAAAAAT
>JANMVK010000481.1:0-2382 GCA_031392725.1 Pseudobdellovibrionaceae bacterium | reverse complement strand
GCGCGAACCTGATTGACATAAATTTTGACGAAGGCTTACTCGACGGTCCGGGCAGCATGACTCACTTTGTGAACTTGGTGGCTTCAGAACCCGATATCGCGCGCGTGCCTCTAGTGATTGATTCCTCCGACTGGAATATTTTAATCGCGGGTCTGAAATGCGCCCAAGGTAAATGTCTGGTGAATTCCATTTCACTAAAAGACGGCGAACAATTATTTTTAGAGCGCGCTCAAGAAATTCGCAGGCTCGGAGCCGCGGTGATCGTGATGGCTTTTGATGAAAAAGGCCAGGCGGTCGACGTAGCGGATAAAGTGCGGATCTGCTCGCGCGCGTACAAGATTTTAACCGAGCAAGCCCACTTCCCACCTTCTGATATTATTTTTGATCCCAATATTCTGGCGATCGCCACGGGAATTGCCGAACACAATGAATATGGCATTCATTTTATTAACGCCATTTCAGAAATTAATCGCGCCTGTCCCGGCGTGCGCATTTCAGGCGGCGTTTCCAACTTGTCGTTTAGTTTCCGCGGGCAAAACCGCATTCGCGAAGCCATGCACACCGTATTTTTGTATCATGCCATTAAAGCCGGCATGGACATGGGCATTGTAAATGCGGGAATGATTCAAAATTACGATCAGCTCGACACTAAATTAAAAGCCCTGTGCGAAGACGTAGTTTTTAACCGGGATCCCGACGGCACCGATAAATTGCTTGAGTACGCTAAGACTTTGAAAAAGGAAGTGGCCGAACTCGGTCCCGCCAAGGACACTTGGCGGCAAAAACCGGTGAATGAGCGCTTGTCTCACGCGCTAGTGCAGGGAATTGAAGAATTCGTCGAAGCCGATGCCCTTGAGGCGCTGAGCAACCTAAAAGCCGCTTTGCTTGTGATTGAAGGTCCGCTGATGGACGGAATGAAAATCGTGGGCGATTTATTCGGCGAAGGAAAAATGTTTTTGCCACAAGTGGTGAAAAGCGCGCGCGTGATGAAAAAAGCCGTGGGCGTTTTAGAGCCGCATATGAAATCGCAAACCTCAACCCGCGATCATCGCGGCACCGTGGTTATGGCCACGGTGAAGGGCGATGTGCACGATATCGGCAAAAATATCGTGGGCATCATTCTGGGTTGCAATGGTTATCGCGTGGTGGATCTGGGCGTGATGGTGTCGCCCGAAGCGATTATAAAATCCGTCGCCACCGAAAAAGCCGATTACCTGGGCTTAAGCGGTTTGATCACGCCGTCACTTGAAGAAATGGCCTATATGGCCAAGCAAATGGAAAAACACGAATTGAAATTGCCGCTGCTGATCGGCGGCGCCACCACCTCGCAATTACACACGGCGGTTAAAATCGCGCCTTATTATTCAGGTCCGGTGGCCCATGTGGTGGACGCATCTCTCGTAATTCAAAATATGAACTCCCTCAAAGGCGAAAACGGCCCCGCCTACATCGCTAAAATGCAAAAGACGCAAAGAGAAATGCAGGAAGCCTTTGCCAAGCGCAACACCGAAAAGGACTATGTTCCGCTGGCGGAAGCCCGCACCAACCGGTTTATTCCGGCTGAATTTAAGCCGGCAAAGCCCACGCGCACCGGCGTTTTCTCATTAAAGCCATCGTTAAAGGAAGTGGCCGAATTTATTGATTGGTCGCCGCTGTTTTGGAGTTGGGATTTAAAGGGCAAATTTCCCGCGATCTTTGATCATCCCAAATATGGCGAGGCCGCCCGCAAGCTCTTCGCCGATGCCCAAAAACTTATGGAACAATCTTTGAACAATGGCTGGCTCGAGGCCAATGTGCGGCTGGGGATCTTGCCCGCCTTCGGCCAAAATGAAGACGTGGTGGTTCATTATCAAAACGGCAAAGCGAGCCAGCATCGCATCCGCTTTTCACGCCAGCAACGCCGTAAAAATTCAGGCGAGAAATATTATTGCCTGGCGGACTTTATCGCGCCCGAAGGCCTAAACGACCATATCGGCACTTTTGTGGTTTCCTCCGGCGCCGCTCCGGCCAAAAAAGCCGACGAGTACCAAAACGCCGGCGACGATTACAATTCGATTTTGATGAAATGCTTAGGCGACCGCTTCGCTGAGGCGCTGGCCGAGTGGACACATATTGAATTTAGAAAATACATGGGCTCCACGGAAAACTTCAGCTTGGATGATTTACTTGAAGAAGAATATCAAGGCGTAAGACCCGCTCCCGGCTACCCCGCCTGCCCCGATCACAAATTGAAAGAAGACATTTGGCAATTGCTCGGCGGCCCCGACGTGATCGGCGCCCGGCTGACCGAATCCCTCGCCATGGACCCACCCGGCTCAGTCGCGGGCTTTATGTTTTATCACCCCGACGCCCGCTACTTCCAAGTTCAAGGTATCGGCCAAG
>JANMVK010000406.1:0-1208 GCA_031392725.1 Pseudobdellovibrionaceae bacterium | reverse complement strand
ATTATGCCGTGGAATTTTCCATTGTGGCAGGTGGTGCGCTTCGCTATTCCGGCCATGATGAACGGCAATACGGTTTTATTAAAGCACGCGGCCAGCACATGGGGTTGCGCGCAGAAGATTGAGAACATTTTCTGTTCAGCTTTTCCTGATCACACGTTTATTAATTTGCCGATCGAAGTTCCGCTGATTGAGAAAATGATCGCGGACCCGCGCGTGCGGGGCGTGTCCCTCACCGGATCGCGCCGGGCGGGGAGTTCCGTGGGCGCTCTGTGCGGGTAGCATTTGAAAAAGTGTGTGCTGGAATTGGGCGGCAGTGATGCTTATTTGGTTTTCGAAGACGCCGACGTCGACCGCGCGGCGCAGATTTGTGTCGAAGCGCGCTTGCAAAATGCCGGGCAAAGTTGCGTGGCCGCGAAAAGATTTATCGTCAATCGCCGCAAGCTCGAAGCGTTCACCGATAAAATGACCGCGCTGATGATGAAAAAGAAAATGGGTGATCCGTTACAACCCGACACCGACATTGGTCCCATGGCGCGCCAGGACCTGCGCGATGGTTTACACAAGCAGGTGCAGGCTTCGGTTGCACATGGCGCGAAAGTCATGCTCGGTGCGGAAGTCCCGGCGGGCAAAGGATTTTTCTATCCACCCAGCGTGTTGACCCATGTCACTCCCGGAATGGAAGCCTTTGATGAAGAATTGTTTGGGCCCGTGGCCGCGATCATTGAAGCGCCCACCGACCGCGACGCTTTAAAAATGGCCAATATGTCCCGCTACGGTTTAGGCGGCGCGATATTCTCGAGAGATATGGACCGCGCCAAAACTTTGGCGATCGATGAGTTTGAAGCGGGAATGATTTTTATCAATGACTTTGTCCGCAGCGACGCCACCGTTCCCTTCGGCGGGATGAAAGACTCCGGCATCGGCCGCGAGTTGGGACGCGAAGGTTGTTTTGAATTTGTGAATATTAAAACTATTCTGGCTTCCGCGAAGTCTTAGCGGCCCACTGTGACATAAGAGTTGCCGCCGTTGCAGCTTGCGGAAATGACATTGCTAAATCCTAAACGGCGCATCGATTTATAATAGGGCGAGGCTCTGACGGCATCCGCGCACGAGGCGCCGGCGCTCAGCGCGGCTTGTACGGCTCTTTGGTTTTCAAAAGCTAGTTCGGCCGAATAGCTGGTGGCGCCTGGATTTCGCTCGATCACTTT
>JANMVK010000380.1:0-2066 GCA_031392725.1 Pseudobdellovibrionaceae bacterium | reverse complement strand
CATCCTCTCCTGAAGGACTCGAGCTTTACGCCCAATATGACCGGGAGATTCTAGCCGGCAAATGTTCCGATCAAATTCAGGCGAAAATTAAATTGTACCGCGCTGAACGCAGCTGGGTGAAGGGTCCCGCCGATATGGACGGCTCTTCGACTTATCTCAGCCCCACGCGCATCGTGGGCCGCTGGATTGGCGTGCGCAAATTCCAAAGCGGCGAGCTCCAGTTTATGGTGCTCACCCGCAATAAAATGGAAATATATAGTTATTCGCCGACCTGCACCTTCACCAAAGATGTGCGCAACCGCGCGTTTTCGGGAACGGCGATGGCGGAAGACGGCGGCGCGATCTTCACCGACCGCGATCTCGAAGGTTTGATTGAGCGTGAGGTTCACTTCGGCGTCGTTTACGTTTGGTCACCGTCCATGGCGTACTCATATGCCGCGACGGTCACGCGCGAAGGCCATATAGAGCAGAGCCGGCAAACCCCGGCGGTGAGTGGAATTAGCAACGCCTATGAGGCCATGATGAAGGTGTCCGCGAAGCTTCATGTCAGCATGGGCCTGACGGTGGTGGCCGATCCCGCCGCCACGCGCGCCAGCATCAAAGCGGTGTTTGATGCCGGCAACCATGATCTCAAGCCGGAACATTTAAAGAAAATGGCGTCGCTCGAGATGATGATGCGGTCCATGGGCCAGCACTATCCGTCGATTTTGGTTTATGGCAACGGCAAGATTTTCAGGCAAATGAGGCCGGGGTTGTCCGCGGTGGAAAATTATGAACAATTTATTGAGGACGCCGTACTGGCGTTACAAAAATGAATAAAATAATTTTGTTAGCCGTCTTATTGTTCTCCGGATACTCCTTCGCGGCCGGCGATTACTGCAAGTTGCATTCGGATTCTCCGGAAAAAATCATTCACGTCGACAACCAGCCGCAGTGGTTCGCTAAAGTGCGGGTCAGCGGCGACTACATTTTTTATATCGCTCAAGGCAGCGGGGGAAATCACCTGCTCAGCACCACCGACAAGAACGACCTGACCCGCGATGTGAAAATCGACGGCGATATCGATCCGGTGCCGAGTCCCGATGGGCGGATTCTCACCGTGCCGGGCCTGAATTTTTATTTAGTGGATGACGTGATCCGCGATAAAAAGGACGTGAAACCGTTTTTTGTCGATGGCGCCCTCAATGGCGTCTACCAGTCGGTCGCTCTGCTTAAAATTATTGAGCCCGATGTCCGCCACTACCGCGTGGTCACCGATGCCACGGGTTCGCAGATCAGTTACCGCGACTATGAAATTGATTTCCGCGCATCGCCGCCCAAAATCAGGGCGCTGATTCCAGTGACCAAGCATTGTCCGGGCAAACGCCTGTCGACCATTATGATTTCTAAAACCGGCCGGTATGTCACGGCCTACGACTTGGCCACCAACACCACCAAGATTTTTGACATGGTGGATATGGGCGAAGGCCGCTGCCGTGAGCTGATGGATCTCGGTTACGGCACGGGCAAAATTGAGTTCAATATCGGCACTCCGCGCGCAGGCGAGCTGTTTAATTTCGAAGACAGTGATGAGCGTTTGGCCTTTCACTTGGATTATTTCGGCAGCGATGTCGGCAGCTATTTCTGCGGCGTGGAATCGGATAAATCCAAAGACGTGTTCACCATGGACCTGGAACCGGTGCCCGCCAACCGGTCGGGAAATTGGAAATTAAAGAACACCAATCTGCGCAAATTGTTCTCCGAGAGTCTCCTCGGCAGTGGCGGCTACTATCCGTCATTTTTCGGTGACGGGAAATTAGCCTTGGTATTTGACGACGCGGATTCTTACAGCTTCCGCTTTTTTGATCCGGAAAAGTCCAAACCCTACGAATTTTTCCTGCCCAGTCCGGCGACCACTTTTGAAGAGGCTTGGCGCGATTTAGCCAGCATGCCGCAGAACTGGCAGCCGCGTTTTCACCGGGCCGCCGCGATCGGCGCTCTGTGGTCGCAGGTGTGTTTGCCCGAAGACACCGATCAGCGCAAAGACATCACCGCGGTCGGGGTCACCTCTTATTTTCTTGGTATGA
>JANMVK010000218.1:0-1236 GCA_031392725.1 Pseudobdellovibrionaceae bacterium | reverse complement strand
CATGCTCATACTTGTCTTAAATATTCCAGGCATCGCGACGGATTGCAGGTTCAATTTAATTTTCGGACGCGCGGACCAATGCGAGCGGGACTCATTTTCAATCCATTTGTTGGTCTCGCGGCCGTGCTGATCTTTTTCGCGCTCATAGTAAAAGTGTTTTACGATCGGAATGCGCACCACTTCGGTCCAGCGGTTGCGGTCGTTGGGGAAAGACGGATGAATGCGCTTTCCGACCAGCGCGTCCTCGGTGACTTGAAATTCAAGGTTGCAGTGGGGGGTCTCATTGACCAGCAAGGTAAACCAGCGCTCGCCGAGCCAGCCGCGGCCCATCTCAGGGGCCCAGGCGCACAAAAATGTTTTCGGTTTGCCATCGGCATTCACAAAGAACGATTTGTCGATTTGCCCGTCGCTCGGAGCCGGCGTTTCAGCCGCGCGTTCCTTAAAAAGCTGGGTGTTGAATAGTCCCTTACAGGCCACCATCGGGCTGAGCAGGACCAAAAAGCCAAATACCTTAGTGAAAGCGCGCGCATGTTTGAGCATAGGTTTTCCCTCAAAGCTTATTGCACGACATGCCATGCCTCAGATCGCATATATATGTTCTGGCTAAGGGCTCCCTGGACAGGGCCCGACAATTTTTGTCTTTATCAATAATCTTCAGTACTTAGGGTGGACAAATACCGGCTCTAATCCTACGCTTTTTACATGCAGCTTGATCGTGGCGTCTTGTTGTCCGTGTTCTTCTTGATCGGTTTGGGGCTCGTGCAGGTCTACAGCTCGAGCTACATCTTCGCCACCGAAACCTATGGCGACGGCCTCTACTTCTTCCGCAAACAATTGTTCTTCGCCGTTCTTGCCACCGCCAGCCTGTTTTTCGCGTGTTATGTGCCTTGGAAAATCTCGCTGAGAATTGGATTTTTGTGCTGGGTGATGGCCGTAATCTGCGTGGCTGGAACTTTTCTGCCGGGCGTGGGAGTGACGGCAGGAGGCGCGCACCGCTGGTTGTCGTTGCCCCTCGGATTCCGCTTTGAACCGGGTGAATTGTTACGCGTCACTTATCCCTTCGCCTTAGCGCCCTTGATGAGCCTTTATGCCCGCGGAAAAATCGACCGCTCGTGGTGGCTGCAACTGATCGGCGTGAAGTTGCCGCTGTTGATGGTTTACGCACAACCCGACTACGGCAGTTTCGTAATTATTCTTGGTTTAGCGGCCGGGTTGTTTTTAGCCTTCGGTTTGCGC
>JANMVK010000213.1:0-12042 GCA_031392725.1 Pseudobdellovibrionaceae bacterium | reverse complement strand
GGCGCGGTAATGGTCTTTATGCTGGGCAAAGCGTTGCCTGAAGGCGGCAAAAGCCATGGGTGAGGCCATGGAACTGGGACTTTTCCAGTTGGAGAATTTGTTTTCGGCTCCCAATAATTTTATGTTTATCGATATCAGAGTGGAGCGCCAACCCGCGCATCCCAATGTTGACCGCCTGCTCGAAAAGGCCGCGGCGGTCGCGCGCGCGGACGTGCAAAAATATTTAATTGAGCAAAAAGCGCCCAAGGGAAAACCAATTGTTTTGGTTTGTGGTGACGGAAAAAATTCAGCTCACGTGGCCCGCGATTTGGAAACCGCGGGCTTTGAACAAATTTATGTCGTGGCCGGAGGAGTGAAAGGCTTGGTCTCGGAAGCCTGAGACTTGTTCTGGTCGATAACGAAATACAAAACAATGTATCCCACCACGGTCGCGCCCATGGACATCAACGCTAAACTAATGGCGAGAAAGCGGACCACGCCCACTTCCACTTGCGTTTTAACGGCGATGCGCGCGCAAACGCCTAAAATTTTGGCATCCAAGGCCTGCACCAATTTATCTTCGCGGGGCAGACTTGCGGCCAGGAGAAGATAGAGCCATATGCCGGCGCCCATAAATAACACGCTCAAAACCCACAGCAAGCGGAACACGCCCACCGGAATATCAAAAGCTCTCGCGAGGCCTTTGCAAACTCCAAAGATCACACCATCTTGCGCTCGAACCCATTTCATAAATCCTCCACTCTTTCCATCTAGATTTGTAAACCAATTGGCCAGGCCCGCAATTGATAACGCGGTGAGTAAGCGAGTTATGGTCGGGTCGCATTGACCTGGGTGTAAGCCTTCCACAAAATAATAGTTGTTTATGGTGTAGAATTTTGGGGGACGGTCTGAAGCTGCTATGTGTGACTGATAACAAAACGTTAAGCGATTTGATTTTTAAAGAAGCCGAACGCTTGGATTGGAACGCCGAGGCCGCCCTGGGGATTAACGAATTCACCAAAACTCTCGAGGGATTCAAACCCGATATGCTGGTGCTCGACCGTGCGAGTTTGGAGCGCCTGATAGGGCTGCGAGCGCATCGCCATTTTCCCCGCTTCGGACTGAATATTGACTTTGAGCGCCAGATCGCCAAGGTGGCGGAGCACAAACTAGGCCTCACCGCCACGGAGCTCCGCCTTTTACGCGAATTGGCCGCCATGGATTTCGATGTGGTCGCCCGGGACGTCCTTGAAGAGTGCATGGTGGGCATAGAGAAGACCAAGAAGCGCGCATTGGACGTCCACATTTGTTCTCTCCGCAAGAAATTGAAGCCTGCCGGACTGACCATCGAGTCGTTTCGCAGGGTGGGCTACCGGCTCAATCCTTGTCGCCCTTGAGAGGCAGTGATAAGGTCCCCCGATGCAGTTGCCCGATAGGTACGATCCAAAAACCGTTGAAAAAAGAATTTATGAATGGTGGTCCGCCGGCGGATATTTTAAGGCCGAGGAAAAATCCACTAAACCTCCCTTTTGCATAATTCTGCCGCCGCCCAATGTGACGGGGCAGTTGCACTTGGGCCATGCCTTGGATCATGCGGTTCAAGATGTGCTGGTGCGCTGGAAGCGCATGCAAGGTTTTAACGTGTTGTGGCTGCCGGGCACGGATCACGCCGGTATCGCCACTCAGAGCGTGGTGGAGAAAGAACTCAAAAAAGAAAATAAAAACCGCCGCGATATGGGCCGCGAAAAATTTGTCGAGCGCGTGTGGCAGTGGAAAGAGCAGTATGGCGGACGTATTCTGGAACAGATGCGCGCCATCGGCGACTCCTGTGATTGGGACCGTTTGAGTTTTACTTTGGACGAAGGCCCGTCGGCCGCCGTCCGCAAAGTGTTTGTCGATCTCTACAACAAGGGTCTGATTTATAAAGGTTTGCGCTTGATCAACTGGAGTCCGGCGCTGGAGTCGGCCATTTCCGATTTGGAAGTGGATCACAAGGAAGTGAAGGGCAATCTCTACACCATTTCCTATCCTCTCGCCGACTGTGAAGGCTCGGTGGAAGTCGCCACTACGCGCCCCGAAACGATGTTGGGTGATACGGCTGTGGCCGTGCATCCCGAGGATGAGCGCTACCAAAAGTGGATCGGCAAACAAGTGAAGCTGCCTTTGACCAACCGGACCATTCCGGTGATCGCCGACACCTACGTGGACAAATCCTTTGGTTCGGGCGTGGTGAAGATCACTCCCGCCCATGACTTTAACGATTATGCCGTCGGCCAGCGCCATAAGCTGCCGATGATTAATATTTTAAATAAAGACGGCACGCTGAATGAAAACGGCGGCGCTTATAAAGGTAAAAAGGTGGCTGAAGCCCGCAAACTGGTGCTAGAGGAATTGGAAAAGCTCACTTTGCTGGTGAAGACCGAGCCGCACACTCACCAATTGGGCCATTGTTCACGCACCGGTTGCGTGGTGGAGCCCTTTTTGTCGGAGCAGTGGTTTGTGAAAATGGCGCCACTCGCCGCCCCCGCAAAACGCGTGGTCGAGAGCGGCACCATTGTCTTTGAACCTGAATCATGGACCAAAACTTATTTGCACTGGATGAACATCATCGAAGACTGGTGCATCTCGCGCCAATTGTGGTGGGGTCACCGGATTCCGGCATGGATTTGCGGCGATTGCAGCAAGATCAGTGTCAGTGTCACCGATCCCGACCGCTGCGCCCATTGCGGCAGCGCCAAGATTGCACAGGAAGAAGATGTTTTAGATACCTGGTTCAGTTCGGCGCTGTGGCCGTTTTCCACCATGGGCTGGCCGCAGAAATCCGATTTGCAAAACACGTTTTATCCGACCACGGTTTTAGTTACCGGTTTTGACATTATCTTTTTCTGGGTCGCGCGCATGATCATGATGGGCCTGGAGTTTATGCAGGATGTGCCGTTTAGAACGGTCTACATTCACGGCGTGATTCGCGATGCCCAGGGCAAGAAAATGTCCAAGTCGTCAGGCAATGCCGAAGATCCTTTGAAGTTGGTGGAAGATTTCGGCGCCGATGCTCTGAGATATACTCTGCTCGCGCAGCTTGCCAGCGGGCGGGATTTGAAGTTTTCCCCTCAGCGCCTCGAAGGCTACCGCAACTTTATGAACAAGTTGTGGAACGCCACGCGCTTTTCGCTGACCAACCTGGCCGATTTTAAAGTTCCCGGCGAGGGCCAGCAGGCGTTGCCGAATAAGTCTTCGCTGACCGACGCCGATCAGTGGATCATTTATAAATTGGGCGTGCTCGAGAAGGAAGTCGACGACGCCATGCGGACGTACCGCTTCAGCGACGCCGCCAACGCTCTGTATGCATTTGTGTGGAACATTTTCTGCGACTGGTATTTGGAATTTATTAAGCCGGTGTTTCTTGACGGCAAAGATCCCGAACAGAAAAAGACCACACAGCTGGTGCTGGCGTTGGTGCTCAACCGGGTGATCCGGCTGTTGCATCCTTTCGCGCCGTTTATCACTGAGGAGATTTATCAGAAGCTCCCCATTCGCGGAGCTGCGTTGATCGTGGATGTTTATCCGCATCCGAAGAACGACAAAGAATTTTTAGCTTTGGGTTCTGAGAAAGTGGCCACCGATTTGGATTTGGTGCGCGAAGTGATCAACGGCATCCGCAATATCCGCGGTGAGAACCGCATTAAGCCCGGCGTGAAGATCAATGTCCGCTTGGCTCCGGCCGATGCCAAAGCCCAAAAAGTTCTGGGCGAGAACAAAGTGGCGATCATGACCATGGCGCGGCTGGATGATTGTTCCGTGGGCGAGGCCGGCAATCTGTCCAAGTGCGCTGTACAGCCCGTGCAGGTGGCGGGAATGAAGGTGGATGTAATTGTGCCACTGGAAGGACTCGTCGATATTGCAGTTGAGGTCGACCGGATCAAAAAGGCCATTGATAAATTGCAAAAGGACGTGACGATGCTGACCAAGCGTTTAAGCGACGATAATTTTGTCGCCAATGCGCCGCCAGACATCCTCGCTCAGAGCAAGCGCCAGTTGGAAGAGTCCAAAGCGCAGATTGCCACGCTGGATGCGGCGCTGACTCGATTGGTTTAAATGTGACGCGCGACGCTTCCGCGGCGGAAGCAGTTCGCGTCAAAAAATTTGCGAAGAAAACTGTTTGGCTAAAATAATTAAACATATGACGCGATTCGCTTCCGAATCGGAAGCGGTTTGCGTCACAAAGTTTGGAGAACCAGTGAAACAGATCCATAAAATTGCAACGCAACTGGAGTTATTAGATATTACTCATTCACAGCGTATGTGGGCCATGTTCACGACCGGAATCGACTTTGGTGTGGAAGAAGCGGCGAAAAAAAAGACGGCGTTCCTAAAAGACAAAAATAACTTCACGGTCATTTCCAAATTTATGACCAAGGAACTCGAACCCACCGACAAACGCGGCGTTCAGATTCTCCACCAGAAATTCAAATGGCATCACGTTTCCAGCAAAGCCAATAAACTGTTCGCGCAAATTGAAAAGCTGGAAACCTCGCTCTCCGATTTACTCAACAAGCACCGCGTGACCCTCAACGGCAAAGAAGTCGACACCACGCAAATTTCTAAAATCTTAAACGAAAGCCCCGACCGCGAACTGCGCAAAAAGGCCTTTATCGCCCGCGCTCAGGTTAACCAACCTTTGGTGGACGCCGGATTTTTACAATTGATTGATCTGCGCAAAGAGTACGCGGCCGCGTGTAAGGCTAAAGACTTCATTTCGCTCCGTCTGGAATCCGACGAACTCGACACCACCTTGTTTGACGGCTGGATGGATGAGCTAAGCAAACGCAAAAAAGATCTGCGCAAAAAAGAGAAGGACCTCGCGCAGAAAATCCTGGGCGTGGAAGATATGATGGCGTGGGATTACCAATACACCAAAAATCTCCTGTGCCGCGATAACAACGCCAAGGTCGATATCGGGAATTTCTTTGAGCCCATCGAAAAGACTTTCGCCGCCTACGGCTGGGACATCAGCAAGCTGAACCTGACTTACGATGTGTTCCCGCGCAAGAATAAATCCGAGTGGGGTTACAACTTCACAATTCACCCGGGCAAAGATTCACGCGTGCTGGCCAATGTGAACGACCGCTTCTCGAGCTTTGATGTGCTCTTACATGAAACCGCGCACGGCGTGCACTTCCTGGGCCTCAATCCTGAGGAGCGCCTGTTGAATATGGGCGTATCCGGCATCGTGGCCGAAGGCTTCGCCAATTTCTTCGGCGCGCTTTCCTGCCAAAAAGAATTCGTTACCCAAGTGTTTGGACGCGACAGCCAGGACAAGTTAAAAGCCTTCGCCGATCTCCACCGCTTCCGGGACTTTATGCAGTTTATCGCCGTGACCAAAACTCTTTTTGATCACGAACTCTACCGCGCCAATCTTAAGACCAACGCCGACATCGTGGCCCTAAGAGTGAAGATGGGTAAGGACCTCATCGATCAGCCGACCTACGAAGGCGAAGTCCCGTGGGCGTCGTTGATTCACCACACGGTGGCACCGGTGTACTTGCACAATTATTTCCTGGGGGATGTGATGACGGCTAATATGAAAAAGTCGTTTAAGAAACAGTATGGCTCCAACGCTGAAGACTCACCCAAACGCTTCGGCCGCTTCTGGCGCGACAAGGTACTCCAGCCGTCGGGCCGCCATGCATTCCCGGAACTTTATGAGAATGTGTGCGGTTCTAAACTGAAGCTTGGTCCGTATCTGGATCAGTGCCTGAAAGTCGGCGCCCTCAAGGCACCGAAGTCATTGCTGCAAGAGACTGGCCGTCTGCGGACGATGGACCTTTAAGGGGAGTTCGAATCACCACGGTGCCGGCGATAAAATCATGAATCGCGCGGCGCCGTTTGTTAGTGAGCATGATCAGCAGTTCGCTATAAGCCCAAGCTGTTAAAACCCAAATCACGGGATTGAGAGCCGGCACTAGTTTGGCAATCTCGGTCGACCTATCAAAAAAACCCAGAGTTTCGATTTGTTCTTGAGGCATCAAGAACAGGCCCCAGGCCGTCAGCACTACCGACAGGCCGCTCAACCCGAATTCAACGGAGTGTCTGAGAGAGGCCTGTTTCAATCCGATTGGCGAAAAGTCGATGTTAACGACTTTGATTTTAGTGGCCATCTTTCCCAGGGTCTGTCCAAACTTGGCGTGAAGGCCAATATTATACCAGGCCCCGATCAGCCAGTTGAGGGCTGAGGTCAGGATCAGCACAAAAACAGGAATTCCTTTTTGCGTTTGCAGAAGTATGACCGCGGCCGCGAGCGGAATGATGACCAGAAGGTCAATGAAGTGGGCGCCAGTCCGCCGCCAAAAAGTGGCAAATTGAGGTTCGCTCATTGGCAATTTTTAACATCTGTGCGGCGGTATTCAATCCAGCCGAGTTCGTTGCTGACAAATCTTTTAGCGGCATCGCGCTTAATATTATTTTCCGACTGCGTCCACCCCGCGGGAGTCACCTGCAAAGCAATTTCCCGGTCGAGAGTTTCATAGTCGGTGCGGTTGCGGTCACGGTTGGGTTTCGGCGCGTCTTTCACTGAACATAAATATTGATTGAACACAAAAGGCGCCGTGCATTCGTAGCGGAAGGCACCAAACGGGCTCAAGATAGTCTGATGCCATTTGCCGTCGGCAGTGGGCGCCCAGACTTCGGCGAAGTGTTTGTTTTTCTCGCCGGCCATAATTCCGTAGTGCTGAAGAAAAAAGCTGCCATCGGCGCGCGCTTCGAACTGAACTTCCTCGAAGGTGCCGGTGATTTCTTTGTCAAAGACGCCGTCTTCGACAAACCGGTAGCTGACGGCAAAACAACCGCTCAAGTTTTTCACTTGAGCGGGCGCATCGGTGGCCATGGAATTAAACGCAGTTAAGAAAATAAAAGCGGACAACATGACCGACCTCCGGATGTATGCCGCGGTCCAACGCAAAAAAGGCTCCGAGACATTTTTTATTGGTCGAAGTTAACATCTCCGTTACCGGTAATAAAGAAGTGAACTGAATTTTCACTCTCTTTCAGCCAGGTTTTTACATTCCAGTGGAGATTCATTTCCAATCCCGCGATGGGATCTGCCTTGGTGCCGAGGTTCACTGCTTGGGCCACGTCTAACTTGGCGTTGAAGGTGTAGCCCCACAGCACGTCAATCTGCGCGGGCATAATCGTCGCGTTGGCGATGTAGCGGCCCATGCCGGCGTGCGAGCCGCCGTGAGTGAACTGCAGGCGGAATCGGAATTTTACCACTTCCATGCCGAATTTATTTTTGTAGAGCACTTCATAGGATTGTGTTTTCGGCGCGTGCCAACGTTCAAGGTCCGACCAACACGCGAGCCCTTTGGGCATGGCGTGAGCGACCGGGATTTCCGTGTGGATCACGGGCTTGTTTTCCTTGATCAGCTCCCAAATTTTCATGCCGATGTTGACGATTTCGTCCCAGCCGATGCCGTCGAGAAGCGGTGTCGCCATCACCGAACTGTCGCACTGGTTTTCCACCAGAATATTCACACCGCCGATGTCAGGAACGGCGTTGACCTCAACACTGTCGACCGTCCAAAAATCATCGGAAAAGTCGGCTCCATAGGCCGCAGATGCACCAAAAAGCACTGTAAAGACACAGATATAGCGTAACATGATCCCCCCTTGAAAGTTTTACCAACCTAGCAGAAGAGGGCATGAAAACAAATATTATATATCTACTTTTTTAGGCCGATCTCGCGCAGGCGTTCCATAAGGAAATCGTTGGCGAGAATGTCCGGGTAACGGCGTCCGCTGCCCTCGCAGGAACGGAGACAAGACAGCACGGCGTCCGGATTGGGATGCATAAAGTAAGGCATGGAGTAGCGCGAGCGGTTGGGTCCTTTGGGATTCACCACACGGTGAGTGGTGGCGGGAATCACCTCATTGGTAATCCGCGCGAGCATATCGCCCGAGTCGACGATAATATTATCCGGTGAAGTTTCAATGGCGAGCCACTCGCCGTTGCGGTCAAGCAACTCGAGGCCCGAACTGGAAGCGCTCACCAATAAAGTAATCAAATTTATGTCCTCATGAGCGGCGGCGCGGATGCAATTGGGATCGCCACCTTCCACAATCGGCGGGTAGTGCAGCATTCGCAAAATCGAACTGCCGGTGTCGGTCATGCGCGTGAAATAATCTTTGTCCACATCGAGTGGAATAGTCAGCGCCTGCAACATAATTCTTCCGGTGTCATCGAGCGCTTGAAACAAAGTTTGAAACACATTGTGAAATTCAGGCAGTTCTTTAGGCCAGATATTGGCGGCGAAATAAGAACTCAGCCGGTGATCCGGAGTCAGCTCGCGGCCGACATGCCAAAACTCTTTCAGATCGGGAAATTTATTGTTCTTCGCATGCTCTTTGCCAAACGGAGTATATCCGCGCTCACCCCCACCGGTAGGGCCCATGTAGGACTCCTTTGTCCCAGCGGGCAGTTTAAACAGGCGCTCGCTCAGTTCATAGGCTTTGCGCAACAGCGGAATTTCAATGGGATGGTCCTTCAAAATGATAAAGCCATACTCTTTCAAACCGCTGAACAGCTCATTGGTAAACTGGATTTTTTCCTGCTCGGAGCCGTGCGTGTAGGCTTTTAATGAAAGCTCGGGAACTCGCGATGACATGAATACCCCCCCTAATGTCGTTTTTATAGGCACATAACAGATTGTCAAGAGGCAGCCCCCTACGTAACATGTAATGGAAGCTTTTCAGTTCTAGCTTATCAACTTAGGAGTGCATGGATGCGAGCCCTAATTATTCTAACTTTATTTACAGCGTTTTTGACAAGTTGCTCCGGCGGCAAAAAGAAGGGCGTGGATCCGAACACCGGATTGACCACGGAAGAGTACGACACCCTTAAGGCTATTAACGATTCCTTTAGCGATTTGGATCAAGCCGTTGAGATCGGCACCTCCAGGCCCATCATCACCGCGGCGCCAAGCGAAAAGGCTCAGGAACTATCTAAACCGATTTCTGAGGGAGGCTGTCAGGCCGATGGGCCGCGGGTTCCGCCGTCCCACACGGATCGCAATTGGGATGTCACCCGCACCGTGAGAGGCGTGAGCTGTCCCATCGAAATTGGCCATGAGTGGCACTTCAACGGCGACAGCCAGAGACGCAACTTCACCTATAAAAAGCGCTACCGAGCCTTAACCCGCGACTTCCTTGAGATGTCCAGGTTGCAAGCCTACCAAATTGACCGCGCCGAGTTCACCGTGATTAACAAAACCGCTATGCAGACTCTGGATGGGCAATTGAATTACGCCACCTTCCAGGTCAAGGATGTGGGTCAGGTGGTCGCCGGAATTAAGACCACACAGTCCTACTCTTCCACCCGTAAAGGCGGGGGCAATTTGATCTTTCAGCTCTACACCCGCAAGAAGGTCAAAGTGACCGTGAAGGTCTCCTGGTACACCGGCCGCTCCGATATTTACTCGGTCAATGGCACGGTTGTCGGTTTAAACGTCATTGAGGATCTGTTTTCTGCCTACGAACTGATGGAAATTAAAGCCAGATCAGCAAATCTGTTGTATTAGTATTGAACTAATGAAGAAAAGTTCCCAAGAGGCCACTGGCACGGTCAAACGCCACCCTGATGGCTTTGGTTTTTTAATCCCCGACGTCATCGACACCGTTGATGTTTATATCCCCCGGCAGGAAATGAACGGCATCATGTCCAACGACCGCGTTCGCGTAAAGGTTTTACGCGAAAAGGGCGGCGACCGTTATCGCGGCGAAGTGGTGGAAATCCTGAAGCGCGCCTTCACCCGGGTGATGGGCCAATACCACGAGACCTCGCCCGGCAAGGGCATGCTGATGGACAAAAGTTTTAGCTGGGGCGAAGACCTCAAAGCGTCTTGCCCGCCCGATCTCGGCGCCAAAAACGGCGACTTGGTTGTAGTGCAAATCGAAAATTATCCGGATTCTCCAAAAGGTTTAAGCGGCCGCGTGATCTCAGTGATCGGCGACGCCGCCGATCCCATGAATGATTCAATCCGCATGCTCCACGCGCACAATATTCCGCAAGTGTTTAAAAAAGCCAGTTTGGATGAAGCCAAGCGCCTGCCGGCTGAAGTGACGGAAAAAGATATGGCCGGACGCAAAGACTTGCGCAAACTGGCGATCATCACCATCGATGGCAAAACCGCAAAAGATTTTGATGATGCCGTTTTCACCGAGACCACCGGCAACGGTTTTCATTTGTACGTCGCCATCGCCGATGTCAGCCACTATGTGAAAGAGGGCTCACCGATCGATGAGGACGCTTATGAGAGGGGAACTTCCACCTATTTCCCTAATTTCGTGGCGCCGATGTTGCCCGAAGCTTTAAGTAATGAATTGTGTTCGTTGAAGCCCAAAGTTCCGCGCCTCGCTCTTGTGGCGGAAATGTGGCTGAACTTTCAGGGCGATTTAGAAAAATCAGAATTTTATGAAGCTGTGATTCAATCCCAAGCCCGCGTGACTTACGGCCAGGCGCAGGAAGTGCTCGATGGCACCACACCGCCCGAACTGAAGCACGTTGAAACCAATATTAAAACCTGCGCCGATCTCGCCAAAGTTTTGATGGCCAAACGCTTCCGTGAAGGTTCGCTTGATTTGGATTTACCCGAAACTGAAATCGAAGTGGATGAAACGGGAATGCCCACCGATATCATGCGCTCGGAGCGTTTGTTCGCGCACCGATTGATTGAAGAGCTGATGTTAATGGCCAATGTCGCCGTCGCCAGATTTTTTAAGGCGAAAAATATTGAAGCGCTTTACCGTATTCACGAAGAACCCAACGAGGAAGCCACCCGCAACTTCGGGACTTTTTTAAAGGCGTTTGGCTACAAAGATAAATTGGGCGGGGGCCATCTCGCCAAAAAAATTACCAAAGCTTTAGTGCATTTTAAAGATCATCCCAAAGAGCATATTCTAAATATGCTGGCTCTGCGGTCACTCGCTCAGGCCAAATATTCGCCTAATAATGTCGGGCATTTTGGTTTGGGCTTTCCCGATTACGCTCACTTCACATCGCCCATTCGCCGTTATCCCGATTTGATCGTCCACCGTTTGCTTAAGGCGGGCATCGGCCGGCCCGGCTATAAAAAGATCGCTCTCGGCGACTTGGAATCCGCGGGAACCGTGCTCAGCGCCTGTGAGCAGCGTTCGGTGAAGGCGGAGCGTCAGATTCGCTCCATTAAGAAAGCCCGATTTCTCACCCAACACGTGGGCGAGGAGTTTGAAGGAATTATCAGTTCGGTAACCCGTTTCGGCCTGTTCGTGTTGTTAAGAGTATTCGATGTCGACGGCTTAATCCGGGTCGAAGAGCTCGGCGGAGACCGCTACGAGTTTGACGAAGAAAAGTTGCGGCTGGTGGGTAAAAAGTCTGGTATGGCTTATGAAATCGGCGAGCCCATTAAGATCGTAGTCGCGAAGGCGGACGTGGAATTGGGCCAAATTGATTTTGTATTACCGGAGGATCAACGACGTGCCCGTGTGGACAAGGCCAAGCCGGCGTTTCAAAAACGTGGCGCGCCTAAAAACGATTCTCGGGGTGTTCGCCGCCCACGGTTTTCACACGCTCGTCGCGCGCGCTAAACTCGGCCGCTTTGTCATCGACAGATTAAGTTCCAAAGACGTTGAGCATCTCTCAGCGCCGGAACGCATGCGCATGGCCTTTGAGCAGCTTGGACCCACGTTTGTAAAGCTCGGTCAGCTGCTGTCTACGCGGCCCGACCTAATTCCGAAGGAGTTCAGCCAGGAGTTTCATAAACTCCATGATCAGGTGACCGGAGTTTCCTTTCCCGAAATCGAAGCGATTTTGACCTCCCACTTCGGCGCTCCCTTGGCCGATGTGTTCGCCAGCTTCGACGCCACTCCCCTGGCCGCAGCCAGCATCGCGCAAGTGCACCGCGCGCGTTTGAAAGAGGGCGACTCAGTGGTGGTGAAGGTCCAGCGACCGGGAATTGAAAAGACCATTCGCGAGGACATGCACACTTTAAAATTGCTGGCTGAGCTGGCCTATAAATATATTCCCACACAAGT
>JANMVK010000211.1:0-6205 GCA_031392725.1 Pseudobdellovibrionaceae bacterium | reverse complement strand
TCCACTTCGCTTTTGCGTGAGGCCTGATCTTTGTAGGCCTGCACCGGGGATTTCTGCGCTGCTGTCGTCAGCTGGGCCAGCAGCGGATGCTCGGGCGCCACAACCATAAAGGTCGCGCCGAAAATGGTGTCGGGGCGGGTGGTGAAAACTTCCAGTTTTTCGGCGTGATTCTCCAAAGGAAACTGCACGCGCGCGCCTTCGCTCTTGCCGATCCAGTTGCGCTGACCCTCTTTGGTGCGCTCCGGCCAGTCGATGCGGTCAAGGCCCTCGAGCAGGCGCTCGGCGTACTCGGTGATCTTCAACATCCATTGCTTCATCGGCAGGCGCACCACGGGATGCCCACCGCGTTCGCTTTTTCCGTCCACCACTTCTTCATTGGCCAGAACCGTGCGCAGCGCGGGGCACCAGTTCACTGGAACTTCCTTTTGGTAGGCCAGGCCGCGCTCAAACAGTTTCAAAAATAAAAACTGGGTCCATTTGTAAAAGCCGGGGTCACAAGTGAGGACTTCGCGCTCCCAGTCAAAGCTGAAGCCGAAGGATTTAAGCTGGCGGCGGAAGGTGTCGATCGATTTTTTGGTGGTCTCAGCCGGATGAATTCCGGTCTGAATGGCAAATTGTTCGGCCGGCAAACCGAAGGCGTCGTAGCCCATGGGATGCAAAACGTTAAAGCCCTTCGCTCTCTTGTAACGGGCCACGATGTCGGTGGGTGTGTAGGAGGCCAAATGCCCCACGTGCATGCTCGCGCCTGAAGGGTAAGGGAACATGTCGAGGGCATAGTATTTTGGTTTTTTGGGATCTTCTCCCGTGCGGAAGCACTGGGATTTGTCCCACGCGGCTTGCCACTTCGCTTCGATTTCCCCATGCACATACGACATCGGGTTTTTGAATTATAGGACAGGATGCTTAGAGTCAACAAATTGACTTAAATAGGCTCAGCCATGAGGATCCCCGGGACAATGACAACTCGCTCTCTGATCGCATTTTTGATTGTTGGTATCGCTCTTGGTTTTCTGGTCCTGCAGAGGAAAGGCACAAGCATGTACAAACCCGCACAAAAATCGCCCCATGTTTTGGAAATTCACGGCGACCGCCGGGTGGACGATTATTTTTGGATGAAGGAGCGCGATTCAGCGCCGGTGATGGAGTTCTTGCGCCAGGAGAACGAGCGTACAGGCGAGGGGCTGGCGCCGGTCGCGAGCCTCGAGAAGAAGCTCTACACCGAAATGCGTTCGCGGATTAAGGAAGACGACGCGTCCGTTCCCACCTACGACACCGGTTACTATTATTATTCCCGGTATGAAAAGGGCCAGGAGTATCCGATTCACGCCCGCAAAAAAGGTACCCTTGAGGCCGCGGAGCAGATCATTTTAAACGAAAACGTGGAAGCCAAAGGCCACACCTACTTTGACGTCGGCGCCGCCGAGGCCTCACCCGACCAAAATATCCTGGCCTTCGCCGCGGATACCGTGGGCCGCCGCATTTACACGATCCGCTTTAAAAACCTAACCACCGGCGAGTTGCTGGCCGACAAAATCGAAGCGGTCACTCCCGATTTGGTGTGGGCCGCTGACAATAAAACTTTGTTCTTTGTTAAGCAGGATGATGAAACCTTGCGCGCCTATCAGGTCTGGCGTTACGTGCTGGGGCAGCCGGGCTCGACCAAGCTGATTTACGAGGAGAAAGACGACACCTACAATGTGGGCGTGGGGGCTTCACGCGACGGCAATCATTTGTACATGGCCAGTGAGAAGCGCGATTCCGCCGAGTGGAGAATTCTCGACGCGAATAAACCGCTGGGCGACTGGGAGATCTTTTTACCGCGCGAAAAGGACCATGAGTACGCGCTCGAAGACGGCGGCGACCGGGTTTATATTCTGACCAATTGGCACGCCAAGAATTTCCGTTTGATGGAGGCTCCGTTCACGGCGCGCTCCAAAGACCAGTGGAAAGAAGTGCTGCCGCACAATCCAAAGATATTGCGTGAGGGGATTTCGGCGTTCCGCTCGAATCTCGTGGTGAGCGAGCGGGAGAATGGATTGACTCAGCTGCGGGTTGTGGACCGCAAGACCCTTGATCACCGCCAAGTGCAGTTTCCCGATCCGGTGTACGAGGTGGAAGTCGCGGAATTGCCCGATTATGAAACCACCTATCTGCGTTTCGCCTATGAGTCCTTTGTGCAGCCGCCCGCCGTTTATGACGAGGAATTTATTTCGCGCAAACGTATCTTGCGCAAAGAAAAAGAAGTGCCCGGCTATGACAAAAGTCTCTACGAAGCCCGGCGCATTTGGGCCAAGGCCGCCGACGGGGCGGAAATTCCCGTCAGCGTGCTGATGAAGAAGGGCACTAAGCTCGACGGCTCAAGCCCTGCCCTGATTTACGGTTACGGCTCTTACGGGCTCAGCAACACGGTGAACTTTTGGAGTTCGGTGTTCTCGTTGATTGACCGCGGATTTATTTACGCCGAACCGCATATCCGCGGCGGGCAGGAGATGGGCCGCGATTGGTACGAAAAGGGCCGTCTGAAACATAAAATGAACACCTTCACTGATTTTATCGCGGCGACTGAAAAGTTGATCGCCGATGGTTACACCTCTAAAGAGCATGCCCATATGATGGGCGGGAGCGCGGGTGGCCTGCTGATGGGCGCTGTTGTGAATATGCGTCCGGATTTATACAAAGGGGTGGTCGCGCAGGTGCCGTTTGTCGATGTGTTGACCACCATGCTCGACGAAACCATTCCCCTCACCACCGGCGAGTACAATGAATGGGGCGATCCGCGCAAAAAAGACGAGTACATGTACATGCGCCAGTATTCGCCGTACGATAACGTCACGGCGAAAAATTATCCCAATATTTTCGTGCAGACGGGTTACCATGATTCGCAGGTGCAGTATTGGGAGCCAGCCAAGTGGGTCGCCAAGCTACGGGAGCTTAAAACGGACAAAAATCTGCTGTTGTTCTACACCGAGCTTGAAGCCGGGCATTCGGGCGCCTCGGGGCGTTTTGAAGCGCTAAAAGTCTTGGCAAAACAGTTTGCATTTATTCTAATGTTGGAAGGTAAGAAGGATTAATATTTTGGGACTTGTGATCGAAAACAAAAAACGCCGGATCCTCGTTGTAGACGATGATCCTTCGTCGCGCGAAATCGTATCCAAAGCGCTGGAATACGAGGGCTACCAGACGCGGCAGTGCGAGTCGGGCAACGAAGGCCTGAAGGTCATGAACGAATGGGTTCCCCATTTGATTTTGCTGGATGTGAATATGCCCGGACTGAACGGAATTGAGACTTTGGCCCGCCTGCGCGTGCGCGACGAGTATGTGTCGGTGATTTTTGTCAGCGCCGATTGTTTGCGCGACGATGTGGTCCGGGGCCTCGACGCCGGCGCCGATGATTATGTGTGCAAACCGTTCGATGTGATGGAACTGATGTCCCGCGTGCGTTCTCAGTTGCGCATTAAGGATTTGAACGACTCATTGAAGAAAGCCAATGACCGCTTAAAAGAGCTGGTCGACATCGATGATCTCACCGGCTTGTTCAATATGCGTTCCCTTTATAAGCGTTTGGATTTTGAACTCGACCGTGCCCGCCGTTACAACCGTTCGGTGTGCGCCATTATGATGGATCTCGATCATTTTAAGCGGGTCAACGACCAGAACGATCATCTGTTTGGCAGTTATGTTCTGAGCGAAGTTGGCAAAATCGTGCGCAGCAATATCCGCAAGGTGGACTTTGCCGCCCGCTATGGCGGCGACGAATTCTTAATCGTGCTGACCGAGATCGCCATGGATGGAGCGAAAACTTTTGCTTCACGTTTGCGCTCAAAAATTGAAGAGTCCGTATTTAAGAGCGACAACTTTAAAATGGAACTGACCGCTAGCCTTGGTCTCGCCATCACCAATCCCAATACCATTAACGTCGACGCGCGCTCACTGGTGCGCTACGCCGACCGCGCACTGTACGCCGCCAAAGAAAACGGCCGCAACCGCGTGGAGATTTTTGATTTTGGAACTGTGAAGGATGCATAAGGGCCGGCTCGAGGCTTTCAGCGACGGCGTAATTGCGATTATTCTCACCATTATGGTTTTGGAGCTAAAAGTGCCTCATGGAGCCGCGCTCACGGACTTGCAGCCGCTGTGGCCGGTGTTCCTCAGTTACGTTTTGAGTTTTATTTTTATCGGGATTTATTGGAACAATCATCATCACACGATGCAGGTGGTGAAGACGGTGAACGGCGGCATCCTGTGGGCCAATATGCACTTGCTGTTCTGGCTGTCGCTAGTTCCCTTTGTCACCAACTGGATGGGCGAGAATCACTTCAGCGAAGTGCCGGTGGCGCTCTATGGTTTCGTGCTGATGATGGCGGGAGTGGCCTATTATTTATTCGCCCATTGCCTGATCGACCATCACGGCAAGGAATCCGTGCTGGCCAAAGCACTAGGCGCGGATTTTAAGGGCAAAATTTCGGTGGTGATTTATGCATGCGCCATTCCCTTGGCATTTGCCAGCATCGCGCTCTCGTGCGCGCTGTACGTGGTAGTCGCGGTCATGTGGCTGGTGCCCGACCGGCGCATCGAAGACAAGGTCCAACCCGGGAGCTAAGAGCGCATTGTAAATTCCCGGCAATGTCCGTCAGAAAGACGGCGGCACCGTAATTGCTCTCTTTAAACCATAATATGAAATTTGCAGGCCTAATGATTCTCCTTTTCGCCTTAACACCGTCTCTGGTCTTTGCCGGACCGGCGGTCACCATTCCGGGCCTCGCGGCCTTAGGTTTTTCTTACACGGCTAAGAAAAATAGATTCGATGTTTCAAATGCCGACCGCCATGCCACCGACAACCACATTTTGGATATCCAACTGTTGAACTTGAGCCGCGTGCAATATGATCAGTTGATCCAGTGGATACCGGGCGGCCACCAGCCTAAGTTTGTCGAGGGCGGCAACTATCGGCTGGCCGACTTTCTTCCCGAACTTTTGGGCGCGGTTGAGGGCTACCAGTTCGAGCCCATGGAGGAGAAATTCAAGTGGCCCAAGTTGGCGGCGATTCCGGAAGACGAGTTGGACGTGGAGCAGGCCGATGTGATTCGCTGGGGGCGGGAAGGCCGGCCTCTCGCGACTCTAATCAACTGTTGGACCACGGTGTACGAATTTTTGCGCACCTGGAAACAGCCGTCGCCCGAAATTGATATCACTTGGCTCAGCCGGTCCATGGCCACCCAGGTTTTGACCCAAACCCATATGGACAAAATCGCGAATAGTGAACTGCTCCGCTTTGGCGATGTCATTGTGTTTTCCATGCACGATGAAGGCCCTCAGGAAGATCTGGTGCAACACGCGGCGATCCACATCCTGCCTGGTTTATATTTTGAGAAGACCGATTCTTCGGGCGACGATGCCTTCCGGTTTATTTTGGAGTCCGATTTATTGCGGAAATATAGAGAAATTGCCGGAGGCAAGATTACATCCGCTCACTATCGCCTCAAGCACGGAGCCGTCCTGCCGCGGCTTCTGGAATCGCGTAGCCTATGGGGTGAACGTGAGTATTGGGCGCGATATTTCAGCAAAAAAGACCTTCGCACTATTTCCATGGAGTTCGACTGGGAGCCCTCATTGTCCGGAATTTCAAAGCCTAGGTTCGCTCCCTACCGGATTCATTCGGTTGCCGTTGCGAGCCTCGGATGCGAGGCCATGCTTTGGTGGCGAAAGGCGGCCACTAGACACTTCCGGCGCCCAAGATATAGAGACTAATAAGTTAACGGTGATCCAATGAAATCCCGCGAAAATTAATCCGCCGGTCTTCATTAGCTAGTTCCAGCACGCGGAATTTAAGGCCGCCGATGTCCACTCCGGGCTCGTTGAGATCCAAAATTACGGCGAGAGCGGCGATCAGCGGCGCCGAATGGCTGGTGCCGTTGACCTGTTCTACCGTCCACAATTTCCGCACATTTGAATCTTCAACCAGTCGCCACTCAGGAATTCCCGTCCCGAGAGCGAAAATGTCCACGGCCGAGCCACGATTGGAATCGGAAAAAATGGCTCCGGAGCCATCGGTGGCACCCACCGTGATTAAGTTTGGTGCAAACAGTGTGGTGGGAAGCGGTCCGGATATATTTTCCCGGTTTAATATTAACCGCTGATTGCCCGAGGCGTTCACGATCAAAAGCTGCTTTGAATATTTCCAAAGAAGTTCTTGGGTTTTTTTACG
>JANMVK010000171.1:0-4641 GCA_031392725.1 Pseudobdellovibrionaceae bacterium | reverse complement strand
ATGAATCTGAATTGCGAAATTCCCGGCGGTGCCAAGAGTTCAATGGCTTTCGCCCACAGTGTAGTGCGCCAGTTGTTGATAGATACCACCGCTTGTGATGTGCTTATGGGATGAGGTCACTTCGAACCCTAGCCATCCTTGGTTTGTGCGCCCTGATCTTTTCCGCCAATGACGGCTGGAAATTGCCCGTGCAAATTTTTGCCTGGGCCAAAATGTTTCATTCCTTTTCGCAGGTGTTGCCGATTTCTGAGGCGTTGACTAAAACTTTTAGTGGTAAGGCTCCGTGCCGCATTTGCAAACACTTGATGGAGAGCGCACGCAATAAACGTCTGGCCAGCGATTTGGTAGCCGGTTTCAATCTGCCGGATTTCGTTATTGAGACTGTTCAATTCACTTTCAGGCAAAGCCGGATCATTCCCGCTCGTGGATATTTGGCACCAACGCCCTTATGGCAACCGGAACCAAGCAAGCGCCCACCTCGAATCGCCGCTGTTTTTAGCTAGCGAACAACTTAACTGCATTACAATTTGAGGTGCTCTATGAACGCTAAAAGTTTCGCGATATTTTTACTGTCGTTTGTTGCTGTGTTTAGTTTTAAATCTCACGCCAGTTGTGGGGTGGCCTTTTGCCCGGTGGACACTCACGCCATGGCCGGACATGCGGAAGATGAAAATCATTCGTCGCTGGATGTGCGGTTTGAGTACATTCATCAGGACCAGCCGCGCGTGGGAAGCCAGGCTGTGGGCGTGGGCGAGATCCGCAAACATCATGACGAAGTGGGCACTATTAACCGCAATTTGATTACCACTTATATGCGCACCTTTGGGCCTTCGTGGAGCGCATCCGTGACCTTGCCGCTGGTTTCGCGCGATCATACGCATATTCACAATCATGGTGGCGGGAAAATCGTGGACCGTTGGTCGTACTTTGAAATGGGCGACGCGCGTTTGATGGTGCAGCATGAGATGTTTGAGGACATCGCGGTAAGGCTGGGCGCGAAGGTGCCGACCGGTGTGACCAATAAGGCCGACGACACGGGCTCTGTGGCGGAACGCACTCTTCAGCCCGGCACCGGGACCACGGATCTTGTCGCGGGGGTGAGCTATGTGCAAAAACTGGCGTGGCCGCATTTTTCCTGGTTCGCCCAGGGCCAGTATCACCAGGCGATCAGCACTTTTAAAAATTTCCAACCCGGCCATCAGATCGGTGCCGACGTAGGCGCACGCTACGAACTGGGAACGGGGTGGGATGCCGATCTTCAGTTGAATCTACAATATAAAGCGCACGATAAAGGGATTGAAGCTGAGGAAGAAGACAGTGGCGGTAAATTTGTTTCGCTTAGCCCCGGTGTGTCTTATGCCTTTGGGCATCACAACCGAGTTTATGTTTATTATCAGCGGCCCATTCATCAGTATGTTTCCGGCGTGCAGCTGACGGCCGATGAATCGTATATTCTAGGGGCTAGCGTCGGCCTTTAGTCCATATGAGCGGCGCGTGGTAATCTTTTTCTGTTTATTGGCCGATCTATATACATGAAATTGATCAGCCTCTTTGTCATCTGCGTCTTTATGTTCGGTTGCAGTCAAAATCAAGAAGATGACTATGAGGCGGTCAGTTGCACCGCCACGGAAAATGATGTGATTGATGTGGGAGCACCGGTCGCCGTGGATTTTAACGTGACCGGCGTGAACATGACGGGAACCATTGCGGCCTCCAGCTGCGCCGGACTTCCACAAGGGTCTTCAGCCAGCAGCACGGTCAGCGCGCTACGGGTGGGAAACGCTCTCACCCTTACCGATTCCAACGCCAACGTATTTACCACTACAATCACTGGCACGACCTTGGATCAAACCACGGATTCCGACTCGGCCGGCGGTTGTTCGATCGCGGTTGTTTACACGGGATCGCTCGATACCGGTTTGAATAAAATTACCCTCACCATGCAGTTCACCGTCACACAAACCGCCGAGGGGGCGTGCCAGGGAATCATGTCCGTTGGCGCAGCTGACGCGGCCATAGCTCAACTTTTGTCCAGAGCCTCTTTCAACTCTAACTAGGAAGCCGTATGCTTAAAGCTGCAATGTTGATTCGTCTGTTCGTTGCTGTATTTGCGTTTGGTGCATGGGCTGATGGCCCGGACAAACAATCTCCCGCGGAGCTCACTAAGGCCCGCAAAATTATCCAACGCGATTTTGCCAATGTGGTTTATCCCCATGATATTCGCATTAACCGCAAAGCAGTTTTGAAAGAGTACTCTTATCTGGATCCCTTTGATGAGGTGCCAAAAGATTTGCTGGCCGATGCGGTGATTTTTTTCGACGCCAACAAGGACCAATTTCCTAATCAGGATTATATAACCATCGTGGATTTCACGCCCCATTCGAACCGGTACCGCCTTTACATCATCAATATGTTTTTCGGCAATGTTGAGAAATTCCACACCACTCATGGAATTGGCTCCGATGCTAACGACGACGGTCTTGCCGAAAGCTTCGGCAATGTGCCGGATACAGGCAAAAGTTCTTTAGGCTTTATCCGCACAGCTGAAGTTTACTCTGGAAAATTTAAGCGCTCAGTGCGCTTGGACGGACTCTCCGACACCAACTCCAATGTTCGCGACCGCGCCATTGTGTTTCACGGTTGGGATGATGTGCACGAAGCCAATGTGAAGCAGGGCCTTAGCTGGGGCTGCATCACCATGGATTGGAAAATCAAGGATGCTGCCATCGATAAGATCGGTGAGGGTAGCTTGATGTATATTGGGGTCGCTAAGCCTTAGTCGCTGCCGTTTTTGCGCAATTTGATATTTCGCGCGCGGGCAGGCTGAACCGGGCTCATCTGCTGTTTCACTTCTGGTAGCAATTCGGATTCCTCTTCCTTCACATGATGCTCGACCAATTCAGCCAACACGTGCACTTGCGCGAGCCATTTGGGGAGTTCTTTGTTGGTAGGTTCACATGAAATTTCCTCAATATACCCTTCAAGTGTTGTAGCTTTATGGTCAGGGAGAACCATGCTTAAGGCATAGGAGTGCGATTTTAGAAGGGCAATAAAATCCGAATAAACTTTGCGCTTGATCGAACTGCGCATGTCCTTATTTTTTAAAATCTTAATAAATCTTTTTAGGTCTTCATGATCCTGTTTGACGGCCTCGACGATGGAATCCACGTCGGTTTTTTTGGGAACGGTCCCAATGTAGTCCATCACTTTTCCCAGCGCGGAGTGGCTCGCTTTGGTCATTTCACTTTGAATATTTAATTGCATGTTAAATGTAAGAGCAAGCGTGGTGCCAGCTATATGGCCTGGCTTGCCTCAGCTGGACGAAAGTCGCGTGGCTAATCTGGACGGTGGGGATAATTTTACCGGGAACTTACTGTTTTAACGGAGGCTCTTGTTACAGGTTCGGACGTTGACTCCAGCACTCGTTTGCACAATTGCCAAGCGGGTCAAACCACGGTTCTCGGCATTGAGCAGCCAGATCAGCGTTTGATACGGGCCTTGCATGGTGGTTCGGCAAATCTTGTCAGCCACCGACCGAGCTAGCTGCCCTGTCGTTTTCGTCAGGCTGATTCCATCGGGCATTTGGTTATCGATGTAGGAATTGAGTGCGTTGATCGAGCGCACCTGCTCATTCCACACCGCATCGCACGCTCCACCGGAGCAAGTCCATGAGAACGCGCCCTTTAGGTCTTGAAGCAGGCCGGTGAGTCCGGTTTCGGAGAAGGCCGCGGCATTGTAGGAAGCGAAAATTAAAATGGCGGCGCCGATGCTCTTAGTTAGTTGGTTCATTGAGATTTTCCCTTTTTGAAAGGGATAGCTTGCGGATTGGCGCCCGGTCAATGAATCCAGCGGTTTTGAAAATTGCTCATGGGAAATTAGCGAAGGGGCCGATGGCCCCTTTCGCCGGTTACACCTTAAATTTTAAGTGTCTTACACAAAGTCGCAAAGTCGGTGGGCTTCGCGCAAAATAGCACCGACGCGAATTTGCCGTCGATGGCAATTGCATCGGTGGCGCCGATATTGATGCCGGCTTTGCTGATTTTAGTGAGAACTTCGGCGTAGGTTCCGACTTTGTCTTCACCTTCCAGCCAGCAAGCATCGGTGACTGTGGGTTTCATGCCCATTTTGGTCAACGTGGTTTTGCATTTCGGTACATCGCTTACCAGGAAATGAGCTTGAGCTTGGCCGGGACCCATTTCATAACCCCAACTGGCCACGACATTCACGCCCGATTCTTTGAAAGCGCTATAAACTTTTGCGAGTGATCCGGGTTCAGCCGGCAAGTTGACGTCCACCGTCTGAATTTTTTTTGCTTTATAAGACATAATTTCTCCTTTTGGATTGTTGCTTATCAAGGGTGAACTTTGGATTTTTATCGCGCAAGTCAGGATGCGGTCGGTCCGGACTTTGATAGGGTATTGCTGCGTTGCTCTTGGAGTTTAATGTTTCTTGAAATGACTTTCGTCTTTGAAGCTCGGTGTTATTTTACGACGGCGCCCGGGGCCTGGGGCTGGGTGCCGCATTGCTCTTCGTTCTTAGGTGCCAAACGAAACTCTTGGCGGTGGCTGCAGTAGTTGTACTAAACAAAAATTGTTACTTTGGACGTTCAAGAAATTGTGCGTCAGAGCTCTCGCCTTGCCA
>JANMVK010000100.1:0-1236 GCA_031392725.1 Pseudobdellovibrionaceae bacterium | reverse complement strand
CAATCGATGAAAAACCACATTTATCGGCGGCGTGCAACACCCGGCCCTGAATGTCGTTTAACATTTCAGGAGTGACGGTTTGCGGGCCGCCTTCGTACTGCGGTTTGACCAGAGCTAAAACCGCGCATGGGGCGGGCAGCATTTCACCCACGACGGGTAAAACTTGGACAAGCGAAATGAAAGAAACATCGATGGCGCAGAAGTCCACGCCCTGGGCGATCCAGGCACGGACGCTGTCATTGGTGGCCATGTCTTTAACATTGAGGCCTTCAATACTCTTGAGGCGCGGATCTTTTTGCAATTTGGTATGCAATTGCCCATGACCGACATCCAAACCGAGCACGCGGTCGGCGCCGGATTGCAGGAGAAAATCGCTGAAGCCACCGGTGGAGATGCCGATATCCAGGCAGCGCTTTCCTTTAACCTCAAGCTGGAGATGCCGGAAGGCCGCTTCGATTTTGAGTCCACCGCGCGACACATATTTTAGGGTTTCCGCGCCCTCGGTCACGCGCACTTGTTCCCACGTGAGGTTGGAAGAGTTGAAGCTGTTGTCGCGCACGACTTTCCAGTCGCCATCGAGATGCACTTCGATTTCGCCGGCTAAGATCAGCGTCTGAGCCTTAGTGCGCGTGGGCGCCAGGCCCCATTCGACTAGCACGGCATCGAGGCGTCTCATGCGCGCCCGGAATTGTATTTGATCATTTGGCGAAGACCTTCGGCGGCCTCATCAAACCGCTCGAGTGCCTTCAGCGCCACCGCGCTGGCTGACGCCATTCGGGCTTTCGTTTCCGCCACTCCATAGCGGGTGACATAGCTGATTTTTTCGGGGTTTTTTGGATCGTGATCCTGCAGATCGTCGGCCAACTGAAACGCCAAGCCTAAATTTTCGCCGTAAGAACCCAGTTCCTCGATTTGCTCCGGCAAAGCGCCGACCAAGGCGGCCGTGCCCTCCACCGCGACGCGGATCAAGGCGCCGGTTTTCCGTTTATGAATTTCAGCCAGAATCGGTTCACTGGGATCTTTCGAGGCGATGTCGAGCACCTGTCCCCCGACCATTCCCAATGGGCCCGCGGCAGTCGCAAGTAAACGCAAAGCTTTGCTCAGGTCCTCAGATTCTGATTCCGCCAGCGCGGAAAACGCCAGAGTCAGAAGCGAATCTCCCGCCAGTAAAGCTTGGGCTTCGCCAAACACTTTGTGATTGGTGGGTTTGCCGCGGCGGAAGTCGTCGTTGTCCAT
>JANMVK010000010.1:0-3389 GCA_031392725.1 Pseudobdellovibrionaceae bacterium | reverse complement strand
GCAAACGCATTGAGAAGCTGCCGCCCCAGTGGCAGTCCTCGAGCGTCGGCAGCTACGCCAAAAAGGTGCTGGCCACGCGCTTGGTTAAGGCCAAGCAAAAAGCCGGCAAAATCGTGCGCAATCACTTGCTGAACTTAAAAGAAGAGCTGATCGACTTGATCGAACAGGAAGGTTTCGCCCGTTACGAGATGATCAACGGACGCAAAGAAACCCTGAAGAAGAAAATCGCCGGTAAGGAATTGCCCGAGAATCAGATCGATGAAAACGCGCAACGGGATTTTTATATCCAAAACGGTTACGAATACTGGCCATTCCGCGGGGAATATTGGCTGGATGAACTAGGAAACTACCACTATGTCGGCACGCAAAGTTGTAACTAAGGTTTCACTTGGCCTCGGTCTGTTGACCGCGGCTTCCATAGCGTTCGCTCAAGGCGAGGCGCCGCGCCGGTCTTCGAAGACCGTCGGTGACTTGCTTAAACGGATTGAGAAGAACACCAAACAGGTGCAACTGAAAAAAGATGGAACCGCGCTGCCCGCTTTCAAAAAAGTGGTGATTGAGCCGGTTAAAAAGGTCGATCTTTACCAGGTCAAGCCGCCGTCACGCTCGCGTTTATATTATGATGAGGGCACTAACGAAGCCGAACTGGAAAAAATCACCGATCAGGGCATTAAGCAGCTGTTCAAACTCACGCAGCAATTCAAAACCAGCAAACGCCGCGGGGAATTGTGGCTGCGCTTAGCTGAATTGTATGTGGAAAAATCCCGCTTGATCGAATACCGCCTGCAACAGCAGTACGATGAGAAAATCCGCGCGTTCAACGATAAAAAATCATCGATCAAGCCGCGCCTGGAGCTGAAAGAAGCCCAGGATTACAACCGCCGCGCGGTTCAGCTGTATGAATGGTTCTTGCGCGATTTCCCCAAGGATCAGAAAGTCGATCAGGCTTTGTTCTTCCTCGGTTACAACTATTTCGAATTGAATCAGCCGGAGCGCGGAAAAGATTATTACACGCGCATTCCCAAAGAGTTCCCGCACAGCTCTTACATCGAAGAATCCAACTTCGCGCTCGGCGAGTATTACTTCGAACGTGAACAGTGGGCCGATGCCTTGAAGCACTACTCAGCGGTGGCGCAGAACAAGCGCGCCCGCTTGTATTCTTTCGCACTATATAAGACAGCCTGGTGCCAGTACAAGACGGGCGCTGTAAAGCCCGCATTATTGTCATTGGAAAAAGTGATCCGCGCCGGCCGCGTGGCCAAAGGTGAAGGCAACACCTCCGCCGGGGGAACCAGCAGCATCCGTCTCGCCACGGAGGCGCAAAAAGATTTAGTGGTGTTCTACGCCGAGGCGGGAACTCCGCAGGGCGCGCGCTCTTACTTTGAAGAGATCGCCGGCGAAAAGGCCACCTACACTTTGCTTGAGAAATTGGCTTACTACTACTCGGACATCGGCAACCGCGAAGGCGCGCGCCTGATCTTTCGCGATTTGATCCAAGAGCGTCCGCACGCTCCGAAAGCCTACGATTATCAGTATCAAATCGTGACCATGTACACGTCGACCGACAAACCCGAGGTCTTCCGCTCGGAGTTGTTCAGCTGGATTCAGAACTATTCGCCGCAGAGTGAATGGGCTAACGCCAATGCCAAAGACAAAGAACTCGTCACACGCGCCTATCAGCTGATTGAAACTACCCTGCGCAATCATATTTTGCAGCAGCACCAAACCGCGCAGAACTCGCGCGTCCCCATCGCGCAGAAGAATGCCAAACTCGGTTACGAACTTTACTTCCAGACGTTCAAGCAAGGCTCCAAGCTCGACGAGATGCACTTCTTCTTCGCCGAACTTTTGTTCGACATGAAGGAATATGAGCAGGCCGTCATGCATTACGCTTGGGTGACCGACAACGCGCCCAATTCGCCTTACTTCGAAAAAGCCACGCTTAACACCGTGCTAGCCGCCGAAAAAGGCCTGCCCAAAGAAGAAGACCTCAAGAAAATGCTGGGCGACTCTCTCGATCCCGTCCCGCTGCAGAAAAACGTGCAGCTATTCGTGATGGCGGCGGACCGCTACACCAAAGCCTTTCCCAAGGGTGAAAACGTACCGGCGATGAAATATAAAGTCGCGGCGCTTTACTATTATCACAATCAGTTCGCGCAAGCGTTGACCAACTTTGAAGAGATCAACAAGTTGTATCCCAAATCTCAGTACGCGAAATTCGCCACCAACCTGACTTTGGACATCTACAATTTGCGTAAAGATTTACCCGGTCTCGCGGCCTTTGCCGACAAGATGTTGCAGAATCCGGATCTTGACGCGGAAACAGCCAAAGAAGTTAAAGGCGTGTTACAGCGCACGGAGTTTAAAAAGGCCAACGATCTTGAGGCGTCAAAAGATTACGCCGGTGCCGCCAAGGCTTATGAGGAGTTCGCTAAAAAGTACGCCGGCAGTGAGCTCGGCTTCTCAGCCTCTTACAACGCCGCGATCAACCATGAAAAGGGCGGCGATTTATTCAAAGCCATCGGCGCTTACACAGTGGTGTTAGCCGACCGCAGTCCTAAGAATGAAAAACTGCGCGAAGACTCCAGCAAATTTATCGCGGCCCTTTATGAAAAAACCGGCCAATACCAGCGCGCCGCGGAAGCCTACGAGAATTACGCCAGTAAACATCCCAAGGAAAAAGAAGCGATTTCATTTCTCTATAACGCCGCCATTATTCGTGACGGCATGAACGCTTACGGCCAGGCCGTGGCGAACTATCAAAAATATATGGAAGCCAAAAAAGGCTCCGAGAAATGGGACGCGATTTTTCTGTTGGCTAAACTCAATGAGCGCCGGGGCAATATCACCAAGGCGCAAGAGTACTACAAACAGTATGTGGACGCGGGGCCCAACAATCCGGCCAACTTAGTTGAAGGCCAGTTCGCCATCGCCCAAATCAATCTGAAAAAGGGCAAACGGGCGGAATTTGAAGCCGGCTGCAAAAAAGTCATCGCCATGCAAAAGCGTCTGTCGGGCGCCAGCAGCCCGGTCGGCGTGCGCGAAGCCTCCGAGTGTAAATACATCGAAGTCGCCAAAATTTTCGATGAATTGCGCCAGGTGCGAATTCCCAACGATCCCAAGAAGCAGGGTAAGGCCGTGCAAGATAAATTGGGCATGTTGAATAAATTGAAAGAGCGTTTGAAAGAAGTGATCCGTTACGATGACGGCCCCATGGTGGTGAACTCGTTGGCTCTGATCGGCCAGGCGTATCAGCATATGGCCGCCAGCATCTATGCGGTGCCGGTGCCAAAAGGTTTGGATGCGGAAGGTTTGACTCAGTACCGGGCCGGCGTGGACGGAGTGGCCAAGCCCTTCCAAGACGAAGCGGTAAAGAACTATGAAGCCGC
>JANMVK010000850.1:0-3406 GCA_031392725.1 Pseudobdellovibrionaceae bacterium | reverse complement strand
ACATACTTAAACATTTGTTTGATCCTGAAATCAAAAAGGGCCTGAAGAATTCAAGCCCCTCGTAAAAAAACTACTTCGCGATAAACCAGTGTGTGTGACTGAAATCATACGTGTAGGTCGGCTTATCAAATCCGATTTTTGAATTAAGCAGGAACAGATCGTATTTGAGATTGAATAAGTATGTGTACGGAGCGTCCTGAGCGATCAAGCGCACGGCCTTTTGCCATAACACTTTACGTTTTTCTTTATTCATCTCTTCGCGGGCGCCATCGATATATTTGTCCACTTCTTTATTGGAATAGGAAATAAAGTTGGAGCCGCCTAAGCGCGCGCTGTCCGAGTGCCAAATTTGTTTCAAGTCATCTTCGGGACTGCCGCCGGCCCACGCCAGAGTCACGGCATCAAACTTCTGTTCGTCGAGAAGTTTGGCGAACGTGTTCCATTCGATCAGCTTGATCTCCATGTCGATACCGGCCGTTTTGAGATCTTCTTTGTACATGGTGAAGTACTTCTCAACGTCGCGGTTCGGCAGCAATAAGGCGAAACGGAATTCTTTAGTTTGGCCGTCGATGGTTTTTTCGAGAATGCCGTTCTTATCGGCATCCGCCCAGCCGGCTTTTTTCAGCATGGCCTTGGCTTTGTCGGTGCTGTAATCGATCGGCTTCACGTCGGCCGGGAGGAACGGGCTCTTGTAGTAAACCGGAGCGCGGCCTTCCACGGCTTTGTCGTACATGAATTTTTCAATCAGCTTCTTGCGGTTGAACAAATGCGACAAGGCGAGGCGGGTCTCTTTGTCTTTAAACAGCGGATTCTTCTGGTTCCAGCCGATAAAGCCGTAACGTTTGGGAATTTTGTTTTCAGCCTGGATTTTTTTAACCTTGGTGCCGAACGGCTCGCCGGTGGCTTTCTTCTCGTAGTTTTCAATTTGGATCGGCCACATGTAGTCAACGTCGCCCTTTTTCACCATTTCGATTTCGAGATTTTCTTCCTTAATAAAACGGAAGGTGATGGTCTTAAATTTGCCCATGGATTTCAGATTGGGCTGGTCCTTACCCCACCACTTTTCGTCGCGCTCTAAAATAATGTTTTTGCCGCGGTTATAGGCCTGAACTTTATAAGGGCCCGAGCCGTAGATCGACGAAACTTCATATTTTTTCTTGGGGTCGCCCATAATGTGCTTGGGCAAAATCGGCGTGAAGCCCTGAGTGGCGATCACTTCCAAGTTCTTGAAATATTTTTTCTTCATCTTAAAGATGACGGTTAACGGATCCGGAGTCTCAATTGATTCCACATCCTCATAATAGGGCATGCGGGAAGAGGCCTGGAACGCGGGATCGCGCACGGCTTCCACCGACCATTTCACATCTTCCGAAGTCACAGCTTTGCCGTCGGAGAAATGGGCGTTTTTGTTGATCTTAAAAGTGTAGGTCAAATTGTCCTTGGACACTTCATAGCTCTCAGCGAGCTGCGGTTCGAATTCGTAGGTCTCGGGGTTCAGCCACAACAAGCCTTCCACCGCATATTCATAAACCTGGCGGGAAGCGTACTCGGAGCTGGCCATGGGATTGAAGTTTTCCGGCTCAGCGCTGATCGCACGGTAGAACGTGCCTTCAACGGGAGCGTCGGGCTTGCCGAGTGGAGTGATCTTCATCGGCGGCACCGCCGCTGTTGCAAAACTGGCGAATGCCACGATTAATGAACAGGTAAGAGAGCGAAACATACGAGCAACTCCTAATTTCAGGTTATGGAACGCAACGCATTAAAAACCCTTGCGTTTTTTCGGGACCACTTTATACAAATGATTGGGTTAATCAAGATTTGATTTTTTTGCGCAGTTGCCGACGACGGCGTCTGCGATGCGAGAGGAAGGCCCCACATGCCGAACTATGATCCCAGCGGAACCTCCTCGTATCACTCCGGACTATTTGGGATTCCATCTTCTCCGGAGACCGCTCGCATCGTCATCATTCCGGTTCCGTGGGAAGTGACAACATCCTATGGCGGCGGCACCGCGCGGGGCCCGCAAGCCGTGCTCGAGGCTTCACCGCAAATTGATTTGTTCGATTTGGAATTGGGCAAGTCCTATGAAAAGGGTTACTGCCTGCTGCCGATTCCCGCCGACCTGCTGGCATTGAATGACAAAATGAAAGTCTTGGCGGTCAACGTCCGCGGCGAGTTGGAGGCCAAAGGCCAACTGTCCGCGGCTGCCAAAAAGCATCAATCCGAGGTCAATGCCGGATGTGCAAAGATGTGCGCATGGGTGCACGGCCAAGCCCAAATAATATTGAAACGCGGACAAATCCCCGCCGTGCTCGGGGGCGATCACTCGGTGCCCGAAGGTAATATTCAGGCGCTCAGCGAGAGCCTCAAAGGCGAATTTGGAATTTTGCATCTCGACGCTCACGCCGATTTGCGCGAACACTATCAGGGTTTCGAACGCAGCCACGCCTCCATCATGAACAATGTGATGAATGCCCCCTGGCGCCCGAAAAAACTGGTGCAGGTGGCGATCCGCGATTTTTCCGAGGAAGAACACGCGATGACCGAAGCGCGCAAGGACATCAAAACATTTTTCGATGCGGAATTGAAAACGCAAATGTTTGAAGGCACGACTTGGGGCGAGTGGTGCAAACGCATCAACGCTGAGTTGCCCAAGAATGTTTATTTAAGTTTCGATATCGACGGACTCAGTCCGGAGTTCTGCCCCGGCACCGGCACGCCCGTACCCGGCGGCTTGTCGTTTGACCAAGTCGCTTATTTAATTCGTAGCGTGGTTCAGAGCGGCCGCCGCATTGTGGGCTTTGATCTCAACGAAGTGGCGCAAACAGATGGCACCGAGTGGGATGGCAACGTCGGCGCGCGCCTGCTTTATAAAATGTGCGGCTGGACTGTTCTCAGCGGAAGGTAGAGGGTAAGTCCACTTGCGACAATCAGATTGGCGTGAGTTTATGAACGGCGTGCGTCCACAAAACCAGTGTTATGGACAGACGATCTGGAACGACCGCGAATACGTACTAGTTGAAAATCCTAACGAACCTTGCTCACGGCCAGGTTCCAAGTCAACTCTCAGACCTGGAATTTTATCCCATGGGATAGTAACCCATACTTCATCTAGATAGTTGTCTGGAAAACCTTCACCAGGGTTTTCAAGTCGTTTTTCAACTTCATGTCCACTGAAGTGCATGAATTCAGTTTCATCAACATTTAAAGTTATTTCGTTAGTCTCCAGATTAACAACAACCTCAAATTTGTGCTCCAATTCATCCATATTGAAACAAGTGATTGTCGTTGCCGAAGCCCGACCGGCGATAAACAATCCTAATAGCAGTGCCAATTTCATGCGATCTCCAATACTCAATAATTGAGAGTATGCTTATCACCATCGGCAATGCAAATATGAATAGAA
>JANMVK010000822.1:0-1543 GCA_031392725.1 Pseudobdellovibrionaceae bacterium | reverse complement strand
GCATCCACCCGCAATGCAGTTGCCAGAAATTTTTCGTCCACCAAACTGAATTAGTTTTGTTCCAGTCCATATAGAAGTGGCTGAGGTTCGCCCGGGAGGATCGTTGGTGGTTACCAGTTTTGCCCAAACATCGGTTGTGGGATCGTAGGACCAAACTTGAGTGCCTCCACCCGACGTAATCGGGGCAAAGTTATTTGTGCCGCTGACAACCAACATTCGAGTTCCTGTCCATACAGCGGAGGGGCAATCATTGTCAGTGGGCGCATTGAGGGTACTTATCGGCCGCCATGTCGCGGTCGAAAGATCTTTCGGTCCCAGAGGGGGCATTGGGGTAGGCACCGGAAGCGGAGTTGGCGTTGGATTGGGCCCAGGACTGATCGAATTTGCATCCGCGGTGCCCGCGCTTGGCGGTGCGTAGCCGGTGCCACAGTTTTGAAAAAGGAGAGCTGTGATCAACACTCCGGTCAATGCGGCTGCATATTGAAGTCTCTTTAAATTTCTCATTAGTCCCCCCGGACAATTCAAGAATACCGCAGTCACCCCCCTTACCGTGTGACAAATTTGAGGTCCATGCGTCTCAAGGTGAGACTGTCTCATTATTTTATGGCCCCAAACGGGACACTATTTCTATAATTGAGATGAAAGCCGATGGGGTCGGCCATAAACATCACATGGGGGTGCCTGTGGAAAAAGTCTACTACGAAATTAAACCCTTTCTTTGCCTTTGGTTGGGATACGCGGCGTTTCAGAGCCAGACCATGCTCCGAATCGGGCGATTACCGGCGACAGCGCTAATCATCTGTGGCTTAATGTTCTTGTTCTGGAGAATGAGCTACCGGGGATTTCTTGGAGCCCGGCGAAAATAATTAATCGCAACTTTAACGGTCGAGCATGTCACCAACAGATACAGCAGCCCCGCCCATTCGAAATCCGCGTTTTCACCAAATTCGCGAGTACTACGATAAAAACGAGCACCGTTTAGCCATCAGCTTTTTTGTTGGCGGCTTTATTTTTGATCTGGTCACCCTGGACCGCATTGACTCGTTTATCACCGTGGGCCAGCAGGTCGTGTATCTCGGCGTGATCTTGATGGTCATGATGCAGATGTTTTTTGAGGAAACACGGCCGCCATTCACCACCGAAAACATGTTTGTGCTCAAACGCTGGTATTACGATTACCGCACGGCCATTATTCACTTCTTTTTCGGGAATCTCCTCAACCTTTACACCATCTTTTTCTTTAAGAGCTCATCACTCCTCGTTTCGTTCTTCTTTATGATCTTTATGGTTTTCTTGCTGGTGGCGAACGAATCGCAACGCTTTAAGTCTCTCGGTCTGACCTTTAAGTTCGGCCTATTGAGTCTGTGTTTTTTATGCTTTTTCGCCTACATCGTGCCCACATTTTTGGGCCAAATGGGCCTCCTGATCTTTCTGTTCTCAATGTTGATCGGCTGCCTGCCCATGGTGGCGGTGGGCTGGTGGATTCAAACTTACCGGACCGCCGCTTTTGACAAAGCCAAGAGCCAGATCTTGGTGCCGCTCG
>JANMVK010000767.1:0-2198 GCA_031392725.1 Pseudobdellovibrionaceae bacterium | reverse complement strand
GGAAAATTTGAATCCGCCCATGAGAGCACCTTTTTACTCGACGAAATCAGCGAAATGGCGCTCCCGCTACAGGCTAAATTATTGCGCGTTTTACAAGAGGGTGAAGTCGAGCGTCTCGGCGGTTCGCAACCGATCAAAGTGAACGTGCGAATTGTCGCCACCACCAACCGGAACCTCGAGGCCATGGTGAAGTCCGGCCTGTTCCGCGAGGATTTATTTTACCGCTTAAATGTGATTCCCCTGCAAATTCCCCCTCTGCGCGCGCGCCCCTCGGATTTGGATTATTTGGCGCGCCACTTTGTCGACACGTCCTGCGCCGAAAATAATTTGCCAGTGAAATCGCTGAGCGACGCTGCCATGGAAAAACTCAAACGCTACCCTTGGCCCGGCAATGTTCGGGAGTTGCAAAACGCGATTGAACGCTGCGTGCTTTTGTCTCCTGCCGAGACCATCGGCCCGGATCAGATTTTGCTTTCAGATATTACGGGTGAGCCGGAAAAAACTCTGGCACCCGGGATGACGGTCGAGGAAGCGGAAAAACTTTTGATCATGAAAACCTTGGATTTCACTAAGCAGAACCGGACTCGCGCGGCGGAAATGCTGGGAATCAGCATCCGCACGCTGAGAAACAAATTGAACGAATATAAAGGAATCTCACATGAAGCAGATCTTTGACCGCACGACCGACGCTTTAGCGTCGTCATTGGCGTTCCGATCGCTCAAACAAAATATCGGAACCAGCAATATCGCCAATGCCGAGACTCCCGGCTATAAAGCCAAGAAAGTGGATTTTGAAGAAGCCCTGCAACGGGCTTTGGACCTGGAAGGCGCATCGATGAAGGCCGCCAGCGACCCCGACCATTTTATGATCGGACCCGGCGCCATTTCCCGCGCGCGTGCCGATGTTTACGATAATCCCGACGGCAATGTGACCAACGACCAGAACACGGTCGATCTCGAGAAGGAAATGACCGCGCTGCAGGAGAACTCGATTCTTTACAAAGCGGCGTTACAGCTGATCAACAAAAAGCTGGGCGCCCTCCGCTACGCCGCCACTGAAGGGAGCCGTTAATGTCTGATTTTGCAACGGGCCTTAGAATTTCCGCGTCTGGTCTTTCGGCCCAGCGGATGCGCATGAATACGATCTCCAGCAATATCGCCAACATCAACACGACCAGAACCCCTGAGGGCGGGCCTTACCGCCGCAAGGATGTGGTTTTTGAGGCGATGCCCGACGCGCGCAATTTCGGCGAGTTGGTCACCATGCCTCCCAACGATAATTTTCAGAGGGTGCAAGTGACGGATGTGCATGTGGATGAGAAGGGCGTGGATCTGCGCTATGAGCCCGATCACCCAGATGCGAATCCAGAGGGATACGTCGCGTATCCGAAGATTAATTTGATGGAAGAAATGGCCAACATGATACAGGCGACCCGTGGATACGAGGCTAACGTCTCGGCGATACAGGCGTCTAAAGAGATGGCCTTAGGTGCATTGGACATAGGCAGATAGTTTCTGCTAAACTTTATTGAGAGAGGTTCTAGCCATGGACGGTTTGACGATCTCAAATTCTGACGCGCTGATCGAGCGCGGGCAAACGATGAAGGAAATCCGCAATTCTAAAATTGCGATTCCCAATCCCAACGCCGAATTCAAAGGGGAAGCGGCCGGCAAATCTTTCGCCGACACTTTGAAAGAAGCTGTGGGCAGCGTCAACGTCATGCAAAAAGCCGCTGACGTGAAAGCACAGGAGTTGGCTGTGGGCAAAACCCATGACATCGCCGACGTGATGATCACCGCGGAAAAAGCCGACATCGCTTTAAAGTTAATGGTGCAAGTCCGCAATAAGATTATTGAGGCCTATCAAGATATCATGAAGATGCAGGTGTAACTTAGATGAATACGTTGCTTAGCCATCTAATACAGCAGTTCCGGCAGTTTTACAAAAATCTCACGCCGGTTAAGAGTTTAAGCATTGTCGCCGCATCGACCATCGCGGTGATTGGCGTGGCGGTGATTATCGCCATGATGGCGGGCACCAACGACGCGGTTTTATTCGAGAATATTTCCGGAGAACAACTGCCGCAGGTAGTGGATCAACTGCACAAGCGGGGCGTGCCGTTTAAGATCTCGGATAACGGCACCAAGATTCTGATCTCTAAAGATTTGCTGCATTCGACCCAAATGGCGATCATGAC
>JANMVK010000766.1:0-1740 GCA_031392725.1 Pseudobdellovibrionaceae bacterium | reverse complement strand
CCTGGCGCTTGGCTTCCGGTCCCGGTGAAAGGGCACTCACTGAGATGAGGTCATATACCAAAGTGGTGATGCATGATCTCGAAAGCCTTTTTGCACCAACAACGAAAGTCACCAACGATGAAAAATATCTCGAAGCATCGCGCCGGGTGGCAGAGCAAAGTGCTCTGGTAAATGCTGAACTTCCTGCTCTTGGTCGTACTTTCGTCGGAGATGCTGACATCTTCACAAAGTTACATCGCTACGAAACTGGACTGGAGCGCAGCCTGTTCAAGGCGTTACATGAATTGGAGCGCGTTCAGGCTGCCCGACAGGGCAGAGCGGTCCCAGTGCCCATCGCCATTGATGTCCACGGCGACACCGGCAACTCCGGACCCTAAATCTGCCAAACAAACCCATTTGACGCACCGATAAATGGTCGCCGCCAATTCCAATTCATTCAGTGGGCGGAGTGGACCCCAAACAACCTTAGACCAGCAGTTGCGTCACAATTGCCGTCAATGTAACCTTCCGGGCGCTGCTTGAACCAACCGCCAAAACCGACAGATGGATTCTTAATATGCAGATTAACCTTAAAAAAACCGAGTGGGCATTTTGGGTTCGCGCCGGAACCTGGTCCCATGAAGAATCGGCTCTTGTTTTGGTCAATGTGATTCCCGATGAAATTTACGAAGAGTACGGCCCACCTCCCCCACCAGGATGGCCAAATCAAGGGCCACAAATCGAATCACGGATTAGAATCTACGGTGCCGGAGAATATTTAGACCTACTTAAGCGGACATTTCCACCCTCTGAGCGGATAGATACCCGAGCCTTTTTTGAATGGTGCCGTGTGTACCGAATGCCCCTCTGCAAGGATCTCCTAGCGGAGGCCGAGAAAATCCCCGCCTTAAAAGTCAAAAAAACAGATTTTCTGTTTGAAGATAAGGAGACCGTATTGGCTAGTGATGGTCGCGGAAAGCAATTTAAAGCCATAAGGAATTTAATTTTGGAGGCGGCGTTAGGTGCAATAAACGAATTGGGTCGGGATAGTGCTCCAAAATTTTTCAAACCCAGTGGCGGCCTGAATGTTTCGGCATTGGCAAAAGAGATTGATGACCACAGACATCGGTGGCCGGGGCTGGAAGGGCACGGCACATCATTGGACAACATACTTGCAACTTTGAGGTCAACCGTGAAGGAACGTGGACAAAAACGTGGGGACTAGAATTCTACTCACTAGGGACTAAAGTTCCCTCCATCGAATTAAACAACAAATTTTGAAAGAGTGAACCCTTCGGCACACCTTAACCAAGGCCGACAGGAGGGTTCATGTACATCAATTCGCAAGAAGTAAAAACTCAGGCAACGGGCCAATGGAAACAAATTCTTGAAGCCAGTGGCATTCACAGCTCATATCTGAATGGCAAAGCTGGCCCGTGTCCGTTCTGTCAGGGCACTGATCGGTGGGTGTGGGATGACAAATACGGCGATGGCAATGGCTTTTGTCGTCAATGCGACGCCACCGGTGACGGGTTTCACCTAGTTGCAAAAGCCCAAGGACTAGATCCAAAAAGGGACTTCAACAAGGTCATAAAGTTTGTCGCTGATCAGATCGGGTATTTTGGTCCGAGTCCAAATCCGAAAAAATCAAACAAGACTACCGGCAAACACGCGGTGGAGATCTACAATAACTCTTTACCTTATGATCCTAAGACACACGAGCCACTCAGGCTCTACCTTGAGGGCCGAGGGTTGTCCGGC
>JANMVK010000755.1:0-3157 GCA_031392725.1 Pseudobdellovibrionaceae bacterium | reverse complement strand
GCACTGTTCCCACCGAGGAGAGTGGCAATGCCGGTGCCGTGAGAGATATCATCCTCCGCCGTCTCAGGCGTCACGGGACTGTTCGAATGTGTGAGGTCATAGGCCGCGACGACATTCAGTCCCGCAGCCTTGACCATTTCTCCCGCAAGCCCAGTGTCGAGAATCACTACAGGTTTGAGGGGTTGCTTTCCCTTCACTGAATCATAGAGCCCGCGCAAAGCCGCGAGGCTTGGGAACCTTTTTTCGAATTGGACCGAACTTAAGCCAGTGGGCTCAACAATTAGCTGTTTGGCCGGAAAGCCATTCAGCCCGGCTTCGCATATAGTCTTGTGAGCGGAGGCCATGTGGGAAATAAAAAAGAAAGTGAGAAGGGCGGCGGAGGTGACAGTTTTCACTAAAAGACTCCAATAAAAACGGGTTGGGGAGCAACGCTTATGCCCGAGAATTGATTATTAAGTCAAAATTCTAAGCGACTTACCGAACAAAATTCATGGGTGACTTCTTGTTAGACCCGCGGGAGTGACTAGTTCCTGCTCACAAGCCATCATTTGCAACACCGCGGTTTCCCAACCGTGGCCGCTCATATTGGCTTTACCGTCGCCTGTGGGCGAGGCATTGCGGCCCATGGCCGGTCCGGCTATCATACCGTGCCGATCAACATAATTAATCGGCCGCGTGTCGCCGAGAAATCCATTCATCTCCGACATCGGCACGAAATCTTGCACCACGTAGGCTTCGGGTTCGCTCTCCACTTCGGCTTTGCGAGAAGTGAATTCGACTTTTGAAACCTTTGGACCCACTGAAATTCCATTGCCGCCGTAGTCATCGACACGCTTTAAAACATATCTGTTTTTGTTTTTGAAAACATGGTCTAAAAATTTGCGGTTGAGCACGCCCGTCGCCGGATCGACAAAGGTGTAAGTGGGAATGCTGCGCAGAAGGGGCTCTTGCCTAAGGTAAAAACGGGTGAGAGCTTCCATGTACATATAAAACTCTTTGTCGCCGGCGAAGTCGATGCCGGGAGAGTAGGAGCTGTTCACGCGGCCATCCAAAATCGCTTGGGTCAAACCACTGGCGAATTTTTTGGTCGGCTCTTTTCCCAACTTTTGCTTCATGGTCTTTTCGAGCATCGCGGCGTCGTACATTTTTGTCACCGGGTCCACCGCGGTGAGAATGCGTTTGAGCTCCGCCTGAATGGCGGGGTCGCCTTTCTTGTCCTTAATGTAATATCGCGCTCTTTTCAAATACCAGCGCTGGCGATTGGCGGGAAAAGTCGGATCGACCAGCCAATGCTCCTCAATGGTCATGACAAATCCCACTTTTTCGCGTTTACCCTCGCGGTCTTCGGTGTATACGCCGTCGCTTTCAAAGTGCAGCTTCACGCCAGAGTGCGGAGTGATGGCTTCCATTCCCATGGACTTTAAAATTTCCCGCAGGCGGTGCTCTTCGTTGTCGTCATAGGGCGGAAAAAATATGGCGATGGCTTTGCCGCCTTTTTCGGAGGCCTTAAATTTAAAATGGTTCACCATCTGCTGATAAAAATCGCGGGGGTTTCTTAAATTCAAAGCCCTAAGCAACTCGGGATGTTTCTTCACGATCAATTCAAAGGCCAAAATCAAATCACCCAGGCCGCCGATGTCGCCGATGTTATCCTCCCCCACGACAAATTCGCCCTTGAGATTGCGGAAATAATCGGAGCCTAGGAAAAATGAAATCCAGCCGGGCGTGATCATGCCGTCAAAACCGGTTTCCCCACTGCGCACCAGCGCGCGACGGACCACGGCTTCGGGCACGATGCCTTGTTTAATAAATTCGCGGCGGCCGGAGTAATAATCTTCAAACAGCATCTGAAAAACCTTGCGGCGCTGCTCGAGGCCCTTGGTCAGCTGGGAATATTCCGGAGCGGTGAATATTTTGGGAATGGATTCGAGCGGATTGTCGTTTTGGAATTCCCTGCGCGAAAATTTGAACCAGCGTTGCCGGCTGTTTGGAGTTTCGCGCTCAATGTACTCGCGGATGGACTCATACTGCGCCCGCAAACGCCCATCGGATTCCCGCAGCTCATCGAAGGCCGCGGCTTTAGAGGAATCCTTGGCTGACACTGAACCCGCGCAAATCAGCGCGAGCGTGACAAAAATCAGCCTAAGAGAGCGAATGAACATGCTTTTATCCCAATTGTTGAGTTCGGATTGGGTTATTTGCAAGGCTCAGGCCCGATTAGGCAACTAAATTCCGCCCACAGCGCCTTCACCACGGGCGTCGAATGCACCCTCGAGAATTCCATCCGGGCGCAGCCGTACGACATACACGCGCCCCATCCAGCCATCTTCCACGGTGTGACCGCGGTCGCGCAAGGATTGCAAAACTTCGGGTGGTAATCTATTGGCGTCGACTAAAACTTTGTTCGGTAAAAACTGATGATGTACGCGCGGAGCTTGCACGGCGAGATCGATATCAGAATTTCTTCCTAGAATCCGGTAAAGCACTTGCAACACGCCGGAAATTATCCGCGGTCCGCCGGGGGCACCCATGGACAAAATCACTTTCCCATCCTTCATCACCAGTGTGGGACTCATGCTGCTGAGCGGGCGCTTGCCCGGCTCCACGGCATTGGCCGCGCCTTGCACCAAGCCGTACATATTGGGCTCATTGGGGCGCGTGGTAAAATCGTCCATTTCGTTATTGAGTGCGATGCCATATTTATCGGTGGCAACACCCGAGCCGTAATCGCCATTGAGCGTGGTGGTGATGGCCACCGCATGGCCTTCGCTGTCCAACACGGTGTAATGGGTGGTCTCGGAGGATTCAGTCACTTCGGAATCTTGCAGCGGTTTCATCGCCACCGATTTTTTCATGGAGATATTACTGGACACATCATTTATGTATTTCTCCCCGGTGAGGAAGCTGATCGGATTTTTGGTAAAGTCCGGATCGCCCAGCAACGAGCGTCCGCGGAAAGCGCGCGATTGAATCTCGGCCATCAAGTGATACTCGTCGGCAGACAGAACGGCTTTGGATTTCAAATTTAATTTCTCAATCAGTTTCAGCGCCGACATCAGCACCACGCCGCCGGAACTGGGCGGAGGCATCAAGTAAACCATGTGCCCTTCATACTGAGCGGTGAGCGGCTGCAGCCAACGCACCTTATAGTTTTTCA
>JANMVK010000731.1:0-2849 GCA_031392725.1 Pseudobdellovibrionaceae bacterium | reverse complement strand
GCCGCTGGAAACCAGCATCCCCGGCCTGTTTGCCGTCGGCGACGTGCGCAGCGGATCGGTCAAACGGGTGGGCGGCGCGATAGGCGAGGGCGCCGCGGCCGTGGCGATGATTCACCAGCACCTGGCGGCTGCGGAGCGTGCGGGTTAGTGGCTTGATCTAGCGGCAATTCACCCGTTTGGGCGAATGCAGGAGCTTGTTTACGCGGCGCTCAGGATGCTGGCCAGGTAAGGTTGCAGCTCTGTCTTCTGCTCAAAGCCGAACCCCGTAACTTCGCTGGGCCGGTGACTGACGTGTTTACCGGCACATGCGGTAGCCGCCGGTCTCGACGTGGAAATGGTTGCGGTGCACCGCGTTGTAGTCCTTGATAAGTTGTCGGCAGCAATTTACTTTCGGATTATTGATTGTTAGTCCGAACGGTCAAGCTCTTCAAGCTAAAGATTGCGGCACGGAAAATAAGCCACAACATTGGCGTGCAACGCGTCAGTTGGCAGCTATGCATAACGCTTTGCTAGAAAAGCATGGCAAGATGCCGGCTACATCGCTTGCGCTTCTCAGCATGAGAACTCGAGCTCTACAAAGGAAGACGCATGAAGTTCAAAAATATCAAGCGATGGAAGCTATCCCCAGCCCTAGACGGGATGCTTTTCTTCGCTCAAAGACTAGATGAGCTGTTATGGGATTTCGCCCTAGATACACATAAGCCGCCTGCGCTCATTGCGCCCTTTCTCTGCAAAGAAGCTCTGGACTTGATCGAAGACATTGAAGCGGAGCTAATTGACCCACAGAGCCTTAAATCTGTGCTTGAAGAACTGCTATGGAGTGTTCAAAACGATCCGATCGCTAAAAGCCTTTTAGATCTTCCAATTGAGCACTACGTGCTTTTGACGGAGGGGACAAAACCTGCAGAGCAAAAACTCCGTTTGGAGGTACTGGGCAGAACCCTTGAGCGCACCCGATACTTGCACGCGTGCTTCGACAATCTGTGCATCCAAATAGACCAGTGCGAGAAGAAAGATATTGACCGAACCACCAGGGCGATAGTGACTACGCTGGTCAATATGGGAGTGAGTAAGCGAATCCTGCACCAGAAGACCAACGAATTCTTTTTTGCACCAGCAGGGCCTGAGATTGAGTCTACGGATGCTCTACGTGATTTTCTCAAGACTATTTATCCCTTCGACCACCATTTCACAGTCTATTTCATCGTTTCGACTCTGATTTCTTCGGTGGAGGAGTCGGTGGCTCAATTTCGTATCCAGTTACTGAAAGAACTCCCGGCGGAGATTGCTAGCTCAAAAGCTGCAGTCGGCTTTGTTAAAGGTGCGGAAGAGGTGTATGTGCGAGTGACGGGAATCCGGGGAAGCGATATCTATTCCGCGCACGAGAAGGCGGCAAGTAAGCTCGACAATTTAAGTGACTTATTCACGCTTTTTTATCATCAGAAAAAGATTGAATGGCAGCCTCGCGCATTAATTGAGCAGTGTTGCCTAGATGCGCCAGTACTCGTCACATTGTCTAACGGCGCAATGGAAAAAGCGTTCGATCTTCGTCCGGAGATGGCGTCGAAAGAGCTGAATCGCTTACTTAGAAACTTTGCTGCGAGGGGAACGAGTTTCGACAAATTTAATCGAGTGGCCGATCTTCATGGCATTTGCGTTTCCTCGGATGTAGTTGACAACCAGTTGGTTAATCTATGGACAGCCTTAGAAACTTTAGTGCCAACCCATACCGGCAGCTCCAAGATAGTAAAGATGTCGGACGCGATGGTGCCATTCCTTGTGACTTCATATATAAAGCGCCTGGTGCAGCGTTTCCATCACGATTTGGTTGTCTGGAACCGTTGGACAACAAAAGAAATTCTTAGTAAAGTGCCAGGCTTTAAAAAGCCTGAAACGTTGCATAGAACATTAGCCTTGCTTTCAATGGGCGAGCACGAAGCGTTACGCAATGAGCTTTATGCAAAGTTGAAGGACTTCCATCTACTACGTTTTCGCGCTTTTCAACTTTCCGAAATGCTCACGTCACCAATCAAAGTTAAACAGGCTTTGGTGACTCATGAGACCAAAGTAAGGTGGCAGATTCGCCGAATCTACCGCACACGCAATTTAATTGTCCACTCAGGGAGAAAACCGACCTATATCCATAGTCTCATTGAGAACGGGCATGACTATCTCGACCAAATACTTTTCGATGTAATGAAGTTGTCTTGTGGAGAATATCGAGCATCGTCGCTGGAACAAGCGTTCGAATTGGCTAAGGTTAGATATCAGCGATTTTTCACGGAACTTGAAAATGTCACTGCGTTCACTTCTCAAAATTGCCTATTCCTGTGCCAAGACCTGGATACATTGACAGACTTCGTCAATGAAGCATGGGCGACCGAAACAAGAGTAAATGACAATACTGGAGAGTTCAAAGTACTGCCATTCTCAGGAAACTCGAACCGGCACTTTCAGTAGTGATAACTTGGCCGTATAGGAGAAAGATTCTGAACTGGGCTTAAGTGCGATGCTCCCCGTCCCGCTGCGGATTCCACACCACCTCCCACAGATGCTGGTCAGGATCCTGAAAGTAGCCGGCGTAGCCGCCCCAGAAGGTGTCCTGCGCCGGCTTGACGATGGTGGCGCCGGCATTTCCCGCTTGTGCCATCACCGCATCAACTTCGGCTTTGGACGAGACGTTGTGCCCCAGGGTGAATTCGGTCGCGTTCGGTTGGCCTGCGGCAAGGCCTGAATCATGCGCAAGGCTGGTGCGTGGCCAGAGCGCCAGCTTCAGCCCGGCCTGCAAGTCGAAGAAGGCGACGGCGCCGTATTCAAACTCCTTGCCGACAATGCCTTCGGTCTCGAGG
>JANMVK010000720.1:0-2398 GCA_031392725.1 Pseudobdellovibrionaceae bacterium | reverse complement strand
TCACTTCGTAAACACTGAATTTGGTTTTGGCGAAACCGGTGGGCAAGTCTTCCACTTTGCGGTGGCCGCTTGTCACTTTCACGGGGCCGACCCAGGCGTCTTCCACTTTCTTGCGCGCTTCTTGCGCCGAATATTGCGTGGGCGGTTCGTTCTTGGTGCTGCGTAAAGGAGTGCCCGGCAAACTTAAGCCCAGCTTCACATCGTATTCTTTGCGGCGCGCCTGGTGCGACAGCGTTTGATACGCCTCTTCAATCAGGGCGAGCAATTGTTTGGCTTCATCGGGAGAAAACATACTGTAGAGCGCGGGGCTGCTGGAAGAGTAAGTGGTGCGCGCGCGTTGATAGGCGTTGTAGATTTCGGTGGAACCGGCGGTCGGTTTCACCTCGAGAATTTCGTAGTAAGTTTGTGTGTTGGTTTGCCGCTCGCCCATGATTCCCACTATACCACAGCTTTGAGTTGATGGGATTTGACCAGTTTACGAGCTAAGCCCATAAGTTGACCATACAAGTGACTCTGACGATTCGCGGTCAGCAAGTGATTGCGTTGGCGCAGTGACTGCCATACCGCATTATCATACTCGAGCGAAGCCATGAACTCGCACGGGAAACCGAAGTACTTATTGCACACCGAAGTCAGCGAGTGGCCTAAATCCAATTCTTGGCGCGTGCGGCCCTGATTCAAAACGATTTCGTAGTTCAATCCGCCCAAAATGTTTTTCAGTTTCAAGCCCAACACGGGTTCACGCTTCACCAGCGCTTGAATCAAGTCCGCGGGATTTTTAATATTGTGCTCGGCCTTATTGTTGAGCAGGTCATCAATTTGGTTTTTCAGCTGCAGTTGATGTTCATAGCGCCGCAATTTGCGGAAAAAGCTGGCTTTCAAAAAGCGATAGGCGTTTTCAATGCTGGACGGATCCGGCGTGATGACCACAATTTTGTGTTTCGCCATCAGGAAGAAGTCGATGGTCGAGTGATGAGTACCAGCTGATAGGTCCAAAACTGTGAAATCGGTTTTGTAGCGGTAGATGGCCGACATCACACGTGAGCGTTGCAGCTCGTCGACGTTGGCGATGTCCACCACGTCGCTGGAACCGCTGATCAATTTCAATTTCGGCCAGGCGGTTTCCTGGATCAGATCTTTGAATTCTAAATCGGGGTTGATGATGAACTCGTTAATGCCGCGGTTGGAAAGCGGAGCGCCTAAACTGGTGTGAAGGTTGGCGCCGCCTAAATCCAAATCGATGGCCAATGTGTCGTAGCCTAGCTGGGCGAGAAAAATAGAAATGCTGGAACTGATAAACGATTTGCCGACGCCACCCTTACCACCGCCAACGGCGATAATGGTTCCCCCCGGTTCAACGCGCCCGCGAAGTGGCGTGAAGTCAGCATTTACTACTTTGTTGGAACTCATGTTTTCAGCAGACCTTTCAACAACTTCTCTTCGGCTTCCGAGGCTCGAATATAAACAGGCCGGACCTCCTTCCAAGCCGAAAAGGCAGACCGATCTGGCCAGCGGGCCAGCCACTGCAACATGACCTTAGCCTCAAGCTGGGACGCGAAATCCGCGCTGGCTCCCTCGATCAGGACCTTGGTGTAGCCCTGAGATTTGGCCGTCAATTCACCGTCCGTTAACGAACAAGGAGCGAGGCTTTCGTCGGGCCCGGCCGGCTTCAAAAGATAGCCGGCGCAATAGTAAAAATTTTGAATGGCCTTGATAGCGGCGAACACTTGGTCACCCTCGCGGCCGTATTTAGAGGCCAGCAACGCCAGGGAATTAAACGTGGCGACCTGAATGTTAAGTGAATAAGCCAGCGTGCGGGCCAAATTCACGCCGACCCGGATGCCGGTGAAGGAGCCGGGGCCCACATTAACCGCGATTCGGGTCACATCCTGCAAAGTGAGTTCGGCTTGGCGGAGTAATTTTTCGAGCTGCAGCGTGGCCACTTCCGAGTGCATGGCCTTTTTTTCCCAGGTTACTTGGAATTCGCCGATGGCTAAGGAGCCTTGCAATCCGCTGGTGTCGATTGCGAGAGTGGTACTACCAGCGGTTGAAGAGATTGGTGATGTCATTGAAGAGAGCAAATACCATTAAGATCATCAACAGCATAAGCCCTATTTGCTGAGCTAGCTCCATTTTGCGCATGCTCAAGGGGGCGCCTTTGACGCCTTCAATGCAATAGAACAGGAGATGCCCGCCATCGAGAATGGGGATGGGCAATAAATTCAACAGAAACAGATTGATCGAGATGATCGCCATAGTTCTACCGGCGTGCCGGTCGCTCGACGAGCGAATGCTGATCTCGCCCTCGTACGACGTCACCACCTTCTGGTCCTGGCCATTGACCACGGTCACCAGGCGGTCGCCTTTGGTCATGATGTTGGCGACCGGCTGGTCGAGG
>JANMVK010000688.1:0-4812 GCA_031392725.1 Pseudobdellovibrionaceae bacterium | reverse complement strand
GCCGCGTGGTCGGTCGTGCCGTGCATTGTTTCTTTTTTGGTTTCTTCAGCGGCCGCGGGTTCGCGGTTGGTTTTTTCGCGGTTGACGAACTCTTCAGTCAAAGCCGCCACTTCCTTCTCGCTGACCTTGTCTTCGGTTTCGGTAGTGGCGGCACCGTGTTCATCGGTTGCAGCGGTGGCCTTGCCGTTGTACTCGCCCTCAAGGGCCATGCGGCGGTGATCGCTGTCACTGACTTGCTTGCCGACGAATGTTCCCACTGAGAAGGACAGCAATGAGATAAAGAAAAATAAGACCACTTTGACCAAAGTATCGGCCTTCGAGCCGCCTTTATCGCCAGACATGTATTCCTCCACCAAGGGTTACCTTAAATTCTAATGCCAACGATGGGCGGGGTCAACCGTCCAAAGCCTTGACTTCTCATCGGAACACCGTCTTAAAAGGTGAATGGCACAACTGGATATTTCACAAGCATTGCAAACCGCACAAAAAGCGGCCCTGGCAGGGAGAAAAGTCCTGCTCCACTACTATGGCCAACTGAAAAAGGTCCAAGAAAAATCCTTCGCTGGTCTAGTGAGCGAGGCCGACTTAGAGAGTGAAAAGGTTATTACTAAAGTCCTGCTGGATGATTTTCCCAATATTCCTGTACTAGGCGAAGAGGGGGCTTTCCTCGACAACGACGAACGTCTGCTCGCCAATCAATGGGTGGTCGACCCGTTGGACGGCACCACCAACTATGTTTATCAGTTCCCGATTTTCTGCATCAGCATCGGGCTCCAGTGGGAGAATAAATTGGTGGTCGGCGTGATTGATGTGCCGATGTTTGACAAGACTTATACGGCTACGGCCGGTGGTGGTGCGTTCGTTAATGGTGTGCCGATGAAAGTGCGGCAGACGCAAACGATCCGTGAATCTTTATTGGCCACCGGATTTTTTCCTGACAACACCGAAGCCTTACGCCGCCAGCTTAAGATTTTTTCTGATTTAGTTTTTGAAGCGCGCGGAGTCCGCCGTGCAGGTGCGGCCGCATACGATTTATGCTTAGTCGCAGAAGGCGTGTTCGATGCGTTTTGGGAAGCCAATCTAAAACCGTGGGACGCGGCCGCGGGCGTGGTGCTGGTGCGGGAAGCCGGTGGGGTGGTGACCACCTATGAAGGCAAAGACTACGTGCTTGGCGATAAAACTCTGATGTCTGGAAATGCTAAAATTTCTTCGGTGATCTGCGACCGCATTGCGAAAATAAAATAAAGCCGATCAGCTCATAGGCCAAGTGCTTTGCGCTGGGACGGCGAAAGCTTGTTCATAAGTTCGACATGATCCCTAAGTAAACGATCGGGAATCTTAGAGTGGAAATTAAACCACTGTTCAGAGGAAAACGGCAATCCCGTTCCGTGCTCAATAACTCCAGCGTAGAACTCAGGCTCCGATGAACCCATTTCCTTTAACGCCTGATTCAGCGCCTGACGAGCCGTTTTCTTGGGCCCATCTAGAACGAGTTTAATCAAACTCCCTGTATCAACATAAGACAATGTCATTGCCGTCACCCCCTCAACAAAACCTATTGGGTCTGCCGATAAGTAAGGATGGAAATCCATTTGGTCAATTGGAAAACGGTGAAGGCGAAGAACATCCGGGGCTCGGACTATTATAGCCAGATGCCGGTCATACTTGACCTCACCTACTGCGGAAAGCTGCTCTCGAAAATTCTCGCCATGCCGAAACAGAGGTCTATTTCTTTTGCTGACGCCATTTCATTGCTTACCGTTGCGCAACGCGAGCCCTTTAACACTGGCAGGTTCGGCGATGCGCCCGGACACTATCGCTGGTACGTAATCAATTTCGTCGATTGGATTTCTTCGCAGGGATATCACATTGAAATGACCGGGGATGAATTTGAATCCTACGCTCTGCCAGACAAATTCGCATGACATAGTACATACCGATAGGGGTATGAGTTTTTCGCTACTTTAATTTTATCTCTTCAATAGTTGAGTTGATCTCTGAAACTAATTTATCGGTGCCTTCGGGTCCGGTTGTGACCGATTTGTAATACTTGAGCATTTCATTTAACAGCTTGATGGCGCCATTTTGGTCGCGATTGTCCATCGATTCCTTAACTTCCCTTGCCTTGATGTAAAGAGGAGAAAGTAGATCTCTGACTTCATCATTGTTGATGTGGCCTGAATCTGATACCACTTCCTTTTGTTTTAAGTGCATCGATTCTCGTGGAATATTTGCGATCGCACGGGTCAATCTCTCATAGATCTCAAATGCAATTGCAGACTGCATGTCACATTTAAAGGTGGATACCCACTCTTGGAACACTCTCGGAACCTTTGCTTCCTTTTGTGCCTTTTTCAGAAGGTCTGAAGAGGTACTGTCCGAATAATACGCAAATGCGATCCGGTTTCCGCACCGGACTTGAGCTCTCCAATATAGATTGGTTTTTTCATGTTCTGCCGTTTCCATTGTCTGTTGGTACTTAGGACAAAATTCTGTCGGCTTTATCTGAAAGTAGGCCGGATTATCTTGCCAGCAGCGATTAAAGCCAAACGATAGGCCAAGTAGCAATCTGCTTTGCGTGGTTTCGATCTTCTGCTTCTCGCGGGTTAATGCCAATTCCTGGGCCTCATCGTCATATGGCTTTCCTGGACACCTAAAGTTGGAGAGGAATTTTCTGAATACGGCGGGGATATGGGGCTTTGATCTCGTGGCGGTTTTCATTGCTTGCTCCCAAAACTCCACAGTCAGGAAATCTCTTGGTCCGCATTGAAATATGGCTTCCCAATGACCGTCCTTCATTCTGAAGAACTTCACCATCGTTCGGTTCAGATTAACGTTTCGTTGATATTCAAATCCTTCCGCTGGCTTCGTAGGTATCTCTTGACCATGTTCATAAGTGACAAACGCCCAGCGTTTTGTTGGATAGATAATTTTCCACGAGCCACGATCGGAGATTGGACATTTCAGGGTTGGTTTTAGACCGGCCCGGTGCCATACACCTTTACTTTCGGGCTCCAGACTTTTTTCCCAACATTTGGGATATGCGACAGTGAAGCCATCCTCCTCCTCAAAAACCAAATTTGTCTGATCAGCTGAAGATAGTGGGCTAGATATACACAGAAGTAAAATTGTCAGGACATGTTTAATCATTCTTATTTAGCTTGCATCAGGATCGGCCAGAAATACTAGACAAAAATCCCTAAGCGGTTCCGCCTGCGTCCTGTCAAAACTCCCGCTGCCGAAAATTTGTTTTGTCGGTCTAGAGCGGCAAAATATTCCTGATTTCAAGTGAGTTCCCGCTACTCCTCCTGTCCAAACGCAGTGCTTTTCAATCTTTCGTCGCGTTGGCACCGGCATTGCTCTATTCACAGTTGGGAAACCGGGAGGAATAGTCGTGGCAGAACAGAATGCAGCAGCAACACCGCAAGCGGCCGAGAGCGCTAGCTCTTCGTCGGGCGGTAAACCGACACTCTTCATTCTCCTCGCCGTCATTAACATGGCAGTGGTGATGGGTGTGGGCGTGATGCTTTATCTCGGTCAAAAGAAAAAGTCCGCTGAACCTGGAATCGATGACGTGATTAAGGGCGAGCATGAACAAGTGCAAAAAGAAGAGCACTCCAAAGATTTTATCGGCAAGCTGGTGCCGCTGGAAACTTTCCTGGTGAATGTCTCGGGCAGCCGCGGCCGCAAACTAGTGAAGATGAATATGGAATTGGAAGTGACCAATGCCGCGGTCCAGGAAGAAGTGGAAAAGATTAAGCCCAAGATCCGGGACTATATAATTATCATCGCCAGCAGCAAAACCTTTAATGAGATCTCCACCCGTGAGGGCAAGGATTCGCTGCGCGAGGAAATTAAGAATCAGATCAATTTGTTTTTGACTAAGGGCCAGATCAATAAGGTTTACTTCACAGAATTTATTCTGAATTAGGGGATAGGGAATGAGTCAGGTCTTATCACAATCAGAAGTTGATGCCCTCCTCGCGGCGGTCTCCGAAGGTGAGATCGGTTCGGGCGAAGGCGGCGGCGGCGCCGGCGGTGGATCCGGCGGTACTCCCGGCGACGATCGCGTTGTCGTCGTCTATGATTTAACTTCGCAAGATCGGATTATCCGCGGCCGTTTGCCGCAACTTGACGTTATCTATGAGAAGTTTATGCGCTCGTTCCGCGTGTCGCTGTCTTCGGCCCTACGCAAGATCGCCACTCTTACCCATGCTTCAACTGACTTTTTAAAGTTTGGTGAGTTCATTAACACTCTGCCAATGCCCACTTGCATGAGCGTGCTGCGTTTCAATGCTCTCCGTGGTTCAGCCCTGTTTGTGATCGAAAGTAAACTGGCCTACGCCCTGGTCGATAACTTCTTCGGAGGCGCCGACCGACCTTATACTAAAATTGAGGGCAAAGATTTTACGCCCATTGAGTTATCCATTGTGCGTAAGGTAGTGGATCTCGCCATCGACGATCTCGAAAGCGCTTGGGCCAGCGTTGAAAAAATTGACGCGAGCTTCGTCCGTACGGAGATCAATCCGCAGTTTGTCGGTATCGTTCCGCCGACCGACATCGTGATCGCCTCGACCTTTGACGTCGAGCTCGAGAACGCCAACGGCACTATTACCTTAGTGATTCCCTACGCCACCATTGAACCGATCAAGCAAAAGCTGTCGACCGGTTTTCAGGTGGAGTCCGATCAAACGGATAAAAAGATGTGGACCGCGATCATCCGCAGCCAGTTGCTGGAGACCAGCGTGAATATCAATGTGCATCTGGGCCAGAGCGAAATCACGCTCAATGATTTAATGGGTCTGAAAGTGG
>JANMVK010000569.1:0-3517 GCA_031392725.1 Pseudobdellovibrionaceae bacterium | reverse complement strand
CGAGGAGTTGGCGTGAACCGTGGTCATGCTGCCTTCGTGCCCTGAATTCATGGCCTGGAGCATGGGCACCACTTCATTGGAGCGGCACTCACCCACCACGATGCGGTCGGGCCGCATGCGCACGCTGCTGATCAAGCAATCGCCCGTGGTGATGCTCTTTGCGCCGCGGACCGAGACCAAGCGGACCCAATTGGGATGAGTCAGCTGAATCTCCGGAATGTCCTCAACAGTGATAATCCGCTCGGCAGTGCCGACTTTGGAACAAAGGGCATTGAGTAAAGTGGTTTTCCCAGCACCTGTGGATCCGGAAATCACTATGCTGATCCGCGCCTGCACGCAAGCTTCGAGGAAGCGCGCGCATTTGGGGGTCAAGAAACCCGCGGTGATCAATTTTTCCATTCCCCGGTAGGTGGAGCCGAACTTGCGGATGGTCAGCGTGGAGCTATAGGGCGACAACGGCGGGCGGGTGATATGAAAACGCGAACCGTCGGGCAAAATTCCGTCACAATCAAAGCCGCTTCCGCTGTTGGCGCTCTTCAGTGCGGCCATTTCATCCAGCGCCGACTCAAATTGTGTGTCGCTTTGGAAGGGTGAGCTGGCGACCTGAATCTTCCCGTCGCGCTCGATAAAAAAGCGGTCATAGGCGTTAAACATCAGTTCGCTTATCGCCGGATCGGCCATATACGGCTTAAGCATTTGCAGCGAGTTTTGGTCCATAATTCATTTACGCATGGCGTATGCCTATCGTCCACAGGGAAAGTTCAGCTAAAACACGGCATGTCCATTGAACCGGTTTTAATCATTCATGGTGGCGCGGGAAGCAAGACTTTGACGGCGAGCCGCAAAGCCGATTTCACAAAATCCCTGCAGCGCATTCTTAAGGAGTGCCGCCCTCTGCTTGAACGAGGAGCCAGTGCCTTGGAAGTGGTCACCCGAGCCACCGTGTTACTGGAAGATGATCCGCTCTACAACGCGGGTCTAGGTTCCAAAATCCAACGCGATGGCCATATTCGCATGAGTGCCAGCATTATGGACAGCGAACGCCGCCGGTTTGCCGGCTGCGTGAATGTGGAAGGCATAAAAAATCCGATTTTACTGGCCAGAGCGCTAATGCGCGAAAAAGACCGCGTGCTTTCGGGAAAAGGCGCGACCCGCTTCGCGCGCGATATGGGTTTGCAATTTTCCTCCCCATTCACGCCGCGGGCCTTAACCGACTATCACACTAAGGCCGAAGGAAAAAGTGGCACCGTGGGCGCCTTGGCGTTGGACAAAAAAGGCCGCTTGGCCGCCGCCACTTCGACCGGGGGACGCGGGTTTGAATATCCGTTCCGCGTGTCCGACTCCCCGACCGTGGCGGGCAATTTCGCCAGTGCCTTTGCCGCAGTTTCGGCTACCGGCACTGGTGAAGAAATTGTCGAGTGCGCTGTGGCCTCCAATATTTGTGCTTATGTCGAAGCCGGTTGGACTCTGGAAAAAGCCGTAAAATACGTGCTGCGAACCGCGAAAAAATCCGGCGGGCATTTTGGACTGATTTCCCTCGACCTCAAAGGCCGCTGGGTGGCGAGTTCCAACACACCATTGCTGATTTGGGCCGGCGCCAAAAAGACCGGCCTCACCGTACTAGGGAGAAAAATATGAAAGATATTTCCACCACCGCGATCCATGGCGGTGAAGCCGAGCCGCGCATCGAAGGCTCCGTGACCATGCCCGTATTTCAGTCCGCCACTTATGAGTTTCGCGGCGGAGCCGCCAATGACAGCGAGGCCAACTATATCGACATCAAATATTCGCGCCTCAACAATACGCCCAATCACCTGGTACTGAATAAAAAGCTGGCGCTGCTCGAGCAGGGCGAAGCCGGCTTGGTGCTGGGAAGCGGAATGGCCGCTGTGAGCACCACGGCCTTGGCCCTTTTATCCAACGGAGATCATGTGGTCGCGCAAAAAACTCTGTATGGCGCCACCATGTCGTTTTTTAAAAAAGATCTCGCGCGCTTTGGCATCAGCTGTGATTTTGCCGACGAGGGAGACCTGGAAAAACACATCGGCAACAACACCAAGATGATTTACGCGGAAAGCATTTCTAATCCGTTGATGGAAGTTCCGGATTTCGGCGCGGTCACAGCGCTGGCCAAAAAGCACGGTTTGATTTCGGTGATCGACAACACTTTCGCTACCCCGGTGAATTTCCGCCCGCTGTCGGTGGGATTTGACCTGACTTTGCACAGTGCCACCAAATATTTGAACGGCCATTCCGATGTGATCGCCGGTTGCGTGGTGGGTTCGAAAAAATTAATTGATAAAATAAATAATATGGCCGTGCACTTGGGCGGAACGTTGGATCCTCACGCCTGTTCCTTGCTGCATCGCGGACTCAAAACGCTGAGTGTGCGGGTCGAGAGGCAAAATCAATCGGCCATCAAGATCGCCGAGCACTTAAGCCGTCACGCGAAGATCAAGGCGGTCAAATACCCCGGACTGGAATCCCATGCCTCATTCAAAAACGCGAAAAAATATTTCTATGGCTTTGGCGGCATGATGAGTTTTGATTTAAAAAATCCCGGCGCGGTCGGAAAATTTATTAGCACCTTAAAACTTCCCATCCACGCGCCAAGTCTTGGTGGCGTGGAATCGCTGGTGATTCAGCCGGCCCGCTCCTCCCACGCCAGTCTCACGCCCGGCGAACGCCAGAAAAGCGGCATCGGCGACGGCTTAATCCGGCTGTCGATTGGTTTGGAACACACGGACGATTTGATTCAGGATTTAGATCAGGCTCTCGCGCAGATTTAATAATTCAAAACCTGCAAATACTTGAGCGGCGCAATGCGGAACCGCACCGGAGTGAACGACGGCGTTTCGCCGCTCAGGTTCAACCGGCGGAATTGAAAGTCCAAAAATGTTTGAGCCACGCGCTGACACGGACCTAGATTGTCGGCGTCACAGGTCATTCGTGTGCGGGTGATGGTTGAGTCCGGGACCTTTTGGATGTTCATGGCGGCCCTTTGGGTCTCAAGTTCGGAGCGCAACGCCCGGACGTCATGTTCACGGCCACCCACTTGCAACACATCGAGCGTGACCGAGCGTCCGGGCCCGACAAATTCAAGACGCTGGCGCATTCGGAACAAATTGTTTAGCACCAAGCCGGGAGATTGATAGTGATTGTCCAGTTTGACGGCTTCCGTCCGAATGCGGTCCTCGCGTCCCGGAAAACTGACGCGAAGGGAATAAATCACGTAATTCTCCTCGCCGAGCGCTTCAACAAAGTGAGTTCCGCAGAATTTTTCCAGCGCCGGCCAGCCCTCTTTACTTAATATTTCGGACGCCTCGGGGGTCCATTCGGTTTTAACCACGGCGATGGGTTTAGGCGACAACACCATGGGTACGAACAGCAGCTGCATGATATTTTCATCAGGTTCTTTAGCTAAATTTTCGCGGTAGAAATCAGCGGCGAGCCCTTGAGCGGAACGCAACCAGTCGTCATCCAGTTCCTTCCTTGAGCCTGGGACTTGCGTCCCAGG
>JANMVK010000489.1:0-4505 GCA_031392725.1 Pseudobdellovibrionaceae bacterium | reverse complement strand
GACGCTTAGTTTCCAGGAAAGTAACGGCGTACCTTTAGCGGCCGGCGTTCATTGAGCCGGCCCGCTCCAGCGGAATATCTCCATAACTAGTTTGATAAATCGTCACTTGGTTGCGGCCGGACATCGCGAGGATTCCCGCGCGTGAGCCGTCTTGCTTCCACTTCACTAAAAAAGTTTTGTCGGCTCTAGGGCAGATCAAAAGGATGTAGCCCATCGCCTGAAAAGGCCGGTTAAGAGCGATCACCATTGGATCGTATCCGGGGTAGATCCACGTTCCGACGAAGGTGTCGGTGAACGAAGCATCCAACTGCGGGAATTTCCGCGCGAGAATTTCTTTTACCTCTTGCAGGTTTGAACCGCAGTGCGCGGGTTGCCCGTTGGCGGATGGACTTATTAACCAAAAACATAGTGCTACCAAAGCCACTTTTTTCATCGTGGCCTCCCTTCCTACCCGTTACCCTACAATCCCAATGCCCCGCTTAAACCCACCCTGTGGCCCCTCGCCTTCCCATTTCTGAAAATTCTCCAAAGCACTTAACGTATTGCGTCACTGGTTCTTGAGAGGTCCTGCGAAAATAATTTTGAAATCTATTCCATGAGTGAAGTCATGCACTAGACGCGTCGCGTTTGGACCTGGACTAGACTAAAGCCTAAAGCTTCCTAGACCAAAGCCGAGAAGTTACCTGAACACGTTGGAGCACTCTAAGAAGAGTTCATTTCAGCAGTCACTGTAATGAATGATTCAAAGAACTCTGGATGTGAAGGGTCAGTCACCCCTTCGCGCCGGAGGCCTCCCAACAAAACAATTTAACCCTGACAGGGATTGTCACTGTTCATTTCGCCGTCGGCCGTTGATCCGGTTGTGGGCGGGTGTCTTGGGCAGCGGCTCGAAGGAATTTGAGCCAGTTATTAGGAGGCTATTATGGGCTTAAGGATCAATACGAATATTGCGTCGGTCGCGGCGCAACGGGTTTTAGGAAAGCAGCAAGCACGGTTGGAACATGCTCAGCAGGCGCTTGCATCAGGATCTCGCATAGTTCACGCGGCAGATGATGCTGCTGGACTGGCCATCTCAGAAAATATCCGCGGACAACTCGGCGGTATTAAAATGGCACGCAATAACGCCTTCAATGCTCAGTCGTTGATTCAAGTTTCTGAAGGCGGATTGAATGAGATCTCTAACATATTAATTCGTTTGCGCGAACTTGGTGTGCAAGCGGCGTCGGACACAGTGAGCGAAGTTGAGCGTGCCTTCTTGGATCAAGAGGCTCAACAGTTGACCGCTGAGTCGGAGCGCATCGCCAAATCCACAAGATTCGGCAACAAAGCACTTCTCGACGGCACCGGTGAAGAGATGGAATACCATGTCGGACCGTTTGCTAACGAAGAAGAAAACGTAATTAAATATAAAGTCTCGGCTGACGCCACCAATGGCACTTTAGGTATCGACGGTGTTTCCATCGCTGAAAAAGGCGATGCCCGCGCGACACTTGAGGCCGTTGATGCCGCGTTAATCAAAATCGGTGGTATGCGCGCTGACTTCGGCGCCGTTCAGAGCCGGTTGCAAATGACCACATCCAACTTGGACATCCAGTTTGAAAACCTGGCTGCCGCCAAGTCCCGCATCTCGGATGCTGACATTGCCTATGAATCGTCAGAACAAGCCTCTTCGCAGATCTTGCAAGCGGCCTCTGTCGGTGTGTTGGCGCAAGCCAACCAAAATGGCATGGCCGCTCTGAAGTTGATCGGTTAATTAAAACAATTTTTAAATTCGCGAGGGGTTAAACCCTCTCGCGGCAACTTTGGTCCTTAATTCAAGGAATTTGGCCGTCGTTCGCCCACAGACAAAGCGACGGTCTAAGCCCGCCCTGGGGTTGTCCCACACACCCCGGGGTTTTTTCTATTTAAAATCAATGCACAGATTCAGAGTTTTGATTGCTAGGAGTGGCCGCCGGAGCTTTTCGTAGCGTGCCGTCTTTGCACGAGACATTCGTCATCCATTGGAAGAAGCGGCCCTTGCGCAGATCCTCGAGCGGAACTCGATAGCCTTCCATATTATCGGCGGGCATTCCAAACTGTTCCAGGCTGAGGCAATTGGCCAAAGCGTTCTTTTCAAAGTCGCTGAGCGGTGTGATTTCATCGCGGGGCATGCCGCCGCCGTGAATCCGGGTGAAGGAAAGTGAGGTTTCTCCGCCCAGCCCAATGGGCCAGGCCAACAGCGGCGCCGCGCCGAACTCGCTCACGTGATTTCTTCCACCGTGGCAATACTTGCAATTCATATTGCCGCGTAAACTGTCCTGTAGCTTGCGGAACTGATCCGTCACTTCATCACCATGAGTTTTGCCCCGGCTGTTTTCGAGCCGTTCCAAATAGGCTTTTCCCTCAGGGAAACTGCCGAGGCAGCGGCGGAAGAACGGCTCATTGCGGCCTTCGCGCTCACTGTCGCCGATGGGGGGACCGTACTTGTTAAAATCAAACACGCCGCCGCCCTCCATTGGCGCTTCCAAATCTCCCGAATGGTGAGCAAAGGATTTACGCCAATCGGGCCGGTGCTGCGGCCAAACCGTGTCTTCGTTAACGGAGATGGGTCCGCTCTTATGGCATTGGGTGCATTTCTTGGGCGATACCGCGAGCCGGTAGTGAGTGGATCTGGGGAGGGCCCGGTCGCGTTCAAAATCGTTCGAGTAATATTTTTTGGTCTTGGGATCCCAGGCAAACACAGCGTAATTGCCGTTGATGCCATAGCGTTTTTCCAAGGCCGCGCTCTCTGAAAACTCAAACAATCCCCACTTTTTTAAACCTTTGTCGTCGGGATCGATGACCATCAGGCGCAGCACATCCTGGCGGCCACCCACTTCGATAGTGGGCTTGAACATAAACGTCAGGATTTTTTTGCCCTCGGGCCGGTTTTTATTGTGAATCAGTTCAATGCGCTTACGGGCCTCTTCGACGGTGGTGATGCTTTGCAAAAGCTTAAGCAGCTTTTTGTCTTTTTTAAGCCACTCGGGCATGGCGGTGAATTTGAGCTCGCGATCTTCGGCCATGGAGCCGCTGAGTTGCTGCAGCATATTCTTGGCGGACGCCATGCAGGCCCTTGCGTGCGGTGAAGGCGCGTTCTGTTCGCACACCGCCACCACTTCGTTGAGCCAGCTCACGCGCTCTGAGATCTCAGTGCCGGCGTAAGTGGGATCGGTGACCAGCTCCGTGGCGATTTTGTCGCGCAGGTTTTCCCACACCCAGATTTTATTTTCTTCGCTCAGATTTTTCGGGCAGATCAGATCGTAATTGGGCGGCACTTTTTTCATTTCGAAGACGGTTCTTTGATTGTTAAAAAAATCTTGGTAGCCGGGCGGAAAATCGCCGGTGCCTTCGGCCCAAACGGCGAGCGCGGCCAGCGCTAGGGAGGCGCAAGCCGAACGTCGAGTCCAGTTGTACCGACGGTGCCGCATACATAGGACATCGGAAACCAATTGGCGAAATTTAAGTCAAAAAAAGAGGCTGCGTTCCTGCAGCCTCTAAAACTCCAAAATTTAAATCTAAATTACATCGCCATTACTGTTTTAACGAATGCATCGAGTTCGGCTTGATTGCTCGGGAGCATTAACAAGCCGGCTTTTTTGCCTTTAGCCCCATCGGTTTTAAACGCCGTGCCTTCCACATTCACTTCCATAAACAGGGGAGTGAGTAGGAAAGGCCAAAGAGCGAACCAGCCCCATTGTTTTTTGCAAGTGGGAGTGGAGTTGCCGCTGCTCCGCCATTTGATGTTGCCGATGGCGTTGGCGCCTTTGCCTTTAGCGGCTTCAATCATGCGGGTGACTGCATTGCGCGCGTGCTCGTCGCAATTGTCCCAGATCGCTCCGCCGTGTCCGCCTTGAACCATTCCCAAATCGGTACCGCTAACCGCTTCACCTTTGAGAATCATACGATCGCTGTACTCGCTATAATTCACATTAGCTGGTTGTGTTGAACAAGCCGCGATCGCGAACGTGAGCGCAAGAACGCCGGCAAACATATTCTTAGTCATGAAATCCACCTCTCCTAAATAGGAATTAATTTAATTACGGAAGGTTCGATCCTATTGGTGGCGCGAGTGCCGGGCAACCCCCGACACGGATAGCAAATGCTTAAAATTCAAGCATTACTGAGTGGAAGCGGGCGGCACAACCGGAGGTCTTGCCGCCGGGACGACAGGAGTCGTGACCGGACCGGGATCAATTCCGGCCTGAGTTTGGGCCCGAGCTCTTTCGACCACACATTTGGTCGCCAAATAGTTGATGAAGGCCACGGTGTCTTTGAATTCGGCGATCATTTTCTTCTGATCGGGGGTGAGATTCATCACCTGAGTCAGAGTGATCGTGGGACTATTGCCGAACAACCTTTTCAGGTCGTGATTGGGATTGGGAATTCTGTAGCTGATTGGCTTTTGCGAACCACTGTCAAAGGCAATATGAACTTCCAAATTGGTGGCCGCATCTCTCGATGCGGGAGCGGCGACGGCGGCTGGA
>JANMVK010000475.1:0-3488 GCA_031392725.1 Pseudobdellovibrionaceae bacterium | reverse complement strand
AGCGCTGGCTCAAGGAATTTCCTTATGTGTATCCGGTGAGCGGCGGCGAGTCCCTCAAGGATCTGTATAAACTTTCAAGTCATATCAAAAATATTTTTAAAATCGTGTCGCCGTTCTCAGCCCGCTCATTGTGCGTGGTGGGTTTAGGTGGCGGCACCATCGGCGATTTCGCGGGTTTTCTCGCCAGCGTACTCAAGCGCGGAGTGCCGCTGGTGCATATTCCCAGCACGCTGGTCGCGGCCATGGACTCCGCGCATGGCGGAAAAACCGCGCTGAACGTGGCGGAAGTTAAAAACCAGATCGGAACTTTCTATCCGGCCAACAGCGTTTTAATTGTGCGCAGTTTATTTGAAGGCCTACCGCAACTCCAGCTGGATTCCGCCGGCGGCGAGCTGGCCAAAATGTCCATTCTCGAGGGCGGCGCTTTATACAAGCGCTTCCGCGAGGAATTTAAATCCGATCTCGATTCCATTTGGGAATTTTTGCCGGCGGTGATTGAAGCCAAATACAAAGTGGTGGAAAAAGATCCCTATGAAAGAACCGGCGAGCGCCAGTTGCTCAACTTGGGCCACAGTCTCGGCCACGCGCTGGAGAGCTATTACGGCTTGGCTCATGGAGTGGCGGTCGGGCAGGGTTTGATTTTCGCCATTCAGTGGAGCGCGCATCAGGGGTATTACCGGGGCAAGGATGCCGATGAGATCGTGGAGATGCTCGGTGATAAAGTCGGCTTTCTGCGCCCTCGGGCGTTTGCTAAGCAGCACCGGTCGATGTCACGCACGAAATTGGCCCGCTATATTGCTGAGGATAAAAAACTGACCGACGCCCGCCACTTGAGTTTTATTTTTCTCGAGGATGTGGGTTCCCCTTTTAGAAAAGTGGTCACGCTGGAATCCTTCCTCACCGAAACGCAACGGCAGGGCTGGACATCCGTGTGAGTTCGTTCGCGTTTGTCGGACATTTGCCCGCCAGCAAATCCATAATGAACCGCCTGCTCTTGGCTAAAAGTTATTCTCCCTCATTAAAAATCAGCGGCGACAGCCAATGTGAAGACGTACAATTGATGATTAAGGCGCTGGCCGACTTGGAGCGGCCCGCGACCGGCGGCGCGCGTGAAATTTTTGTCGGCGGCGGCGGCACGGTGTTGCGCTTGCTCGCTCTGCGCGCGGCCCGTTTGGGTGGCGAATTTATTTTGCGCGGAACTCCGCGCCTGTTCGAGCGGCCGCAAGAGGAATTGCTGAAAATCATGCGCCAGCTCGGCGTTGAAGGCGAACTGGGCAAAGATTTTTTACGGCTGAGCGGCAATGGCTGGAAGCTTCATGGCGACACGCTGCTGGTGCCCTTTGCCCGCAGCAGCCAGTTTGCCACCGCCGTTTTGCTCAATGCCTGGGATTTGCCCTTTGATTTGTTCGTGTCGCTCGGCGGGCAGAAAGTCTCGGAGGGCTACTGGCGCATGAGTGTGCGCATCGCCCACGATCTGGGAATGAAAATTGATTTTTGGGACGGGGATTTTCGCATTCCGCGCGGGCAAAAAATTACTGCCGGGAGCTACACCTCCGAAACCGATTTGAGTTCCGCGTTCGCAGTCGCCGCCATCGCGGTGGTGAGCGGCACCGCCAGCTTCACTGATTTTCCCACGCAAAGTTTGCAGCCCGACGCTGAATTTGTGCGCATAATGGCCAGCATGGGCGCGCCGCTGATTATGGCGGGTACCACTTTGCGGGTGGAGCGAGCCGATGCCCTTAACGCCGTCGCCGTGAATTTGAAAAATTGTCCTGATCTGTTTCCCGTATTGGCGGCTCTTTGCACGTTGGCGGAGGGCGACTCGCATTTGTATGGAGCCTCACAGCTGGCCCATAAAGAATCCAACCGAATGCAGCGGATGATGGAAATGATCCGCACCTTCGGGCGTAACGCCGAAGTGGTCGATGACGGCTTGATGATTCGTGGGCCCGCGCTGCGCGCGCCTACGGCCATCGCGGCGGCGGCTCAAAAACAAGTGACGATCGACTGTGATCAGGATCACCGTCTGGCTTTTGCCGCGGCTGTGTTTCGCGCCGCCGGCTTTAATGTCGACATTCAGCATCCCGAAGTGGTGCGGAAAAGCTTCCCAGAGTTCTGGAATTTACTCGGCTGGAAGATGTGATTTGGTGACGCGGGCATACTTGGACCTGACAAATCACGGGCCCTCCTATAACAATATTATATGAGTCCAACCGCTACCATTTTGATTGGCCACCGGGGTGTGGGTAAGTCCACGCTATTAAGGCAACTCGCCTCGCCGATTGCCGCCCAGCAGGGTGGCCCTCTCCATTTTTTCGATTTGGATCAGGAGATTCAAAAAAAAACCGGCAAAAAAATCAGCGAACTCTTTGCCGCTGGTGAGGCGCAGTTCCGCAAGATTGAAACTCAAACTCTGAATGAATTGGTGCAAAAGACAACCGCCACAGGCAATCCGGTGTTAATTACGGCCGGGGCGGGAGTCGAAAGCGTCCCACCGCAGGCGCACGTGGTGTGGTTGCGGCGGTCCACTGATAGTGCGGGACGGGTGTTTACCGATCGGCCGCGCTTAAACACTAAAGTACCTCCGATCACCGAATACCTGGAGCGCTATCAGGAGCGCGATGAGCGCTACCGCCGGTGGTGCGATGAAGAACTTTGGCTGCCCGAAGGATACGAATTCGGCCTTGAGGAATTTTTTGGCGACCAGCAGGACTGGTTATTGCCCTATGACCTTACGTTGCTGCCGGAGAATTTTAAAAAGTGGCCGGAGTTCTGGGCCAAACGGAAAAATTGGGGTTTGCGCCACGTTGAAATTCGCGACGACTTGCTGTCTTCGGATCAGATTCACCAGGTGCTGAAGGATGTGCCCGCGGAACATATTATTTTTTCGTACCGCCAAGGGTCCATGGAGGACACCAGTGTCACCCGTCCGATTATCGCCAATGTCCCCGACAACGTCATCACCGATTGGGCGCTGGAACTCGGACCGCCTCCAATGGAAGTTAAAATTATCTCCCTGCATGAGCGCCAAAAGGATTTGCAGTCCGCGCTCGACGCTCTGACCTCGGCCGCGCTCACGGCCTCGGCATCGGTCGGTACCGCGGTGATCGCGAAGCTGGCCGTGGAGATTCATGAATTCAGCGAATTGGAATTGTGCCACCGCTGGTGGCTGGAAGCTCCCGCCTCGCGCGCGTTCCTGCCGCGTTCCCGTGATGGACGCTGGCGCTGGTACCGCTCGCTGTTCGGCCGTAAGATGCCCGTGCATTTTTTCCGCGAGGGAGAGGGCAGTGGTTTGGATCAGCCGATGTTGTGGGAGTCTCTATCTTTGCCGATGCTGCATAAAAACTTCGCCGCCGTGCTTGGCCATCCAGTGGAGCACAGCCGCTCGCCGGTGGAACATAATAAGTTCTTCAAAGAGCAGGGAGTTCCCTTTGTGGCGATCGATGTCCACGATCATGAGTGGGACCGCGCGCTCGACGTGCTGATGG
>JANMVK010000454.1:0-3661 GCA_031392725.1 Pseudobdellovibrionaceae bacterium | reverse complement strand
TAAAAAACTGGGGAATAATCATCACTGCGTGCATGGGAATATATAGCACACACCTAACAACGGCAGATCAGTGGTTTGATTTACTCGCCAAGGTTCCAAATCGGTTCTTACGTGACGACTCAGGGCTTATGGGTAAACTTTCGGAAAGGCAACGCAGTCAGCTTCCTCCCGCCACGTTTAGCTCTGGTTTGGGCGACCAACCGGGCGCCATAAGAAGAGAATAGATTAGTGGGTTAAGCGATCTTATCGGATAGTACGAATGCCTCAAATTCATAGCCGGTCAGCTCGATGTGAAATCCTTGTTCTGAAATCCATTCGACGAAGCATTTTAAATACCAGTGCGATTCATATCTGGCATGTCCGACTTTGTCCCCCTTCGTGAAATTTCGTCCGGCCATTCGGACGCCTTCTTCAAAAGAAATTGGTTTTTTCTTCTGCATATTCAAAATCTCGGCGATCAATGTTCCTCGATAGTAATGTTCAATAACAATCGGCAGGTCCGAATGAAAAACTTCCCCGGCGACATTTTTATGGGCGACCGATTTCCAATTGACAAGACGATGTGTCATGTCGTTCTTATCGGAATAATTGAACCGATTTTCAATGGATCAACTATGACCTTGTCTCATGATGAAACAAAAAAACTGATTGAGCGCGTTTTAGAAGCATTCCCGAAAAATTCTAGAATGATTCTCCACCACGCCCTTGGAGAAATGAAACGGACAGAGCCGGATTTTTACGCGGGTGTGATCGAGCACGGCCCAGGAATGCCCTTCACTTCAAATCAATGGTTCGTTTTCGCGAGGAGCCCCAGCTAATGAACAAGCTGTCTGAAAACCAACGCAAACAGCTGCCTTTTTTGGATGAATGATCACTGAAGAAATTCTTTATATTCCTTCACTTCCACTTTACCTAACTTCTTAAGCGGCTCTTCCGCACTACCACGTGGAGCGTAAACCAAGATCCGCAAATTATCCGGCTCAAAGTACTTCTTGATCGCGGCGTTGATAGTGGTTTTGTTCATAGCCTCGAGATTCTCGAGATAATTAGTCAAATACGAAGTCGGCACTCCATAACGGTTCAGCACCAGCAACTGCCGCGCTAGAGCCTCGGGAGTTTCGAAGGTGCGCGGGAATTGGCCCTTCATTAAGGCCTTCACCGTGTCGACCTCAGTGCTGGTTACGCCTTCTTTAATAAACTTGCGGTAGGTTTTTAAAGTTTCTTCGACCGTCTCGCCCACTTTATCGATTCGGGTGAATGTGTAAATGCCCATGGGACCTGACTTCAGGCGTGGATCGAAGAACGAGTGGATGTGGTACGTGAGGCCTCGGCGCACGCGGATCTCCTCGAACAAACGGCTGCCGAAAGATTCGCCCAGCACTTTCAAAGCCGCGCGCATTTCTAAATAGTCGGGAATATTGCGGGGCACGCCTTTGAAGCCGATTTGAATTTGTGCTTGGTTCAGATCGGCGCGGTCGACCAGCAGCATTTCGAGGCCGGTCCACGTCGGGAAATCCGGAATGTCCAATGGCGCCAGGGGCTGAGTCTTCCAACCCTCAAACGCGCGGATTACGGAGTTTTTGTACGAGGCATCGTACTGCCCCACCACCGCCAAGACCGAGTTGCTAGGAATAAAGTTGGCCGAATAAAAGCGCGACAAATCAGATTTGGTCAAATTCTTAACTGATTTGGGTGTTCCCGACGCCTCATGCCCGTAGGGATGCTCGCCGAATAAAAACGGCTGCATCAGGTATTCGGAAAATCCTTCAGCCTGATCGGCCAATTTTTGCAATCCGCCGAGCGCGAGCTTGCGGGTTCGCTCCAATTCGGCCGACGGAAAATTAGGCGTCAGCAAAATTTCGCGGAACTGATCCAAGGTGTTGTCTTTGTCGAACGACAAACTGGAAATTGAAGCCATGGTGTAATCGGGCTCCACACCCACGCCGAACGCGGCGCCGATTTGCTCGAGATCTTCAGAAATCCGCTCGGCATTGCGCCTGTTAGTGCCTTTCTCCAGCATTCCGGCCGTGAAGCCGGCCAAACCCTCTTTGCCCGCGGGATCGGCACTGCTACCGGTCTTGATCATCATCTGCATCGACACATAAGGCAGCGATTGATCCGGGATCCACATCACCACCAAACCGTTTTTCAAAGTTTGGGTTTCAAATTTGCGGATTTGAAATGCTTTGGTCTCAACTTCAGCGGCCTTCTCGGGTTTAGGTCCGCTGGATGAACATGAGGCTGCTAAGAATGTGGTCAGGGCCAATAATAAAATTCGTTTCACTGGGCACCTCCGGCCGCCGGTTTAGCCGGTTTTGCCGGTTTCTCCGCTTTTTTGGGATTCACAATAATAATATTGCGCAGATTGGGCTGCAAATATAGGGAGGCCACGCGCTTGATATCGGCGGGAGTGACCTTTTGATATTCCTTTAAGTCCGAGAATATTTTGGTGTAGTCGCCAAACAACGTTTCGTAGTTAGCCAGCATGCGCGCCCGGCCCGCCACTCGTTTCAAACCGTCGACATAATCCTTCATAAAAATATTGCGCGCCTTATCGAGTTCCTTCTGCATCACCGTTTGCTCGCGCAAACGCTCCACTTCCGCCTCAACCATTTGAATAATGCGCTCGGAATTCTGTCCCGGTTTAAGTCCCACGGAGATGGCAAACTGGCCGGCCAGCATTTGACCCCAGGAATAAGCGCTGGTGCCAAGCGCCACTTCGCTTTTGTAAACCAGCTTTTTATATAGTCGGCTCGACTGCCCTTGGCCAAGCAGGATCGAGAGTAAATCCATGGTGTAGTGATCGGGGTGTTTCACATCGGGCAGGCGGTATCCGACCGCAACCGAGGGCGCCTGAGCTTCGCGCTCAATGGCGGTGCGGCGCTCTTTGGTTTGCGCGGGTTCGGGAACAATCGCGGGCCGCGTGATCTCCTCGCGCGGAATCCAGCCATAGGTTTTCTCAATCATAGTTTTCACTTGGTTTTTATCAAACGAACCGGCGATCACCAGCACGGCATTGTTGGGCCGGTAGAAGCTGGCGAAGAACTGCTTTGCATCGTCGGCGGTGGCCGCTTCGATGTCGCGCAAGTCGCCGTAAAAATTATGCGAATTGTGCCAATTGGTGTTGGCCACCTGCGGCATGTCGAGCCACGGCCAGCCGCCATAGGGCTGGTTGAGGACGTTGACCTTGACCTCGTTGCCGACGACGCCCTGCTGGTTGGCGAGCGCCGCGGGGGTGAGGTCGAGGCCGCGCATGCGGTCGCCCTCGACCCACAGCACCGCCTCGAGCGCGTTCGATGGGACGACTTCGTAGTAATTGGTGAAGTCGAAGCGGGTCGAGCCGTTGTTCACGCCGCCCGAATTATAGATGATCTTGTCGAATTGGCCCTTGGGGGCATGGGCCGAGCCCTGGAACATCAGATGCTCGAACAGATGGGCGAAGCCGGTGCGGTTCCTGGGCTCGATCCGAAAGCCGATCCCGAAATAGACACCGACCGTCACCGTCGGCACCGTCGAATCCTTCGACAGGACGACCTTGAGCCCGTTCGGCAGCGTGTAATATTGGCTCTCGACCTGCAGCCCCGAAGGAGCGGTGGGTGGGGCCTCTTCGGCGGCGGCCGGAAGAGCGATCGCGGGCGGCGGCGGCGGCGCGGTCGCGCAG
>JANMVK010000433.1:0-2473 GCA_031392725.1 Pseudobdellovibrionaceae bacterium | reverse complement strand
TCTCGGATCGCCAGGATCACGCGGCCGGCTTCTTCTCGCAAACTGAGCCGGATGTTCCGTGATTGGCCGTGACGCACGGCGTTGCGCACCGCCTCTTGAGCAATACAAAGCAAATGCGTGGCCACCATGCTTTCATCTATCTGGACGGCGGGCGAGCGTTCGAGTTTGCAGACGACGCCAGAGAGTTCGCTGGTGCGTTCCGCCAAATCCGCCAAAGCCGAGTGCAGTCCTTCCGGGTCCAATTCCACTGGCACCAGTCCGCGAGCCAGAGCGCGGATCTGCTTACGGCCACCTTCTATGCGACAGTCGCGTACTTACAAAACCACATAAGTCCCGAGGCGATTTATTCGAATCTGAATGCCACGATCAAAAAAACCAAAGAGCTTTGGAGGGGCGAACCAGGACTAAACTTACTCATACCCCAAAGACCAGCAGAGGGCATACATACTGAATGGCGGAATGCCGCTCAGTCTCTTGCTAAGAAAAAATTCTAAGTCGATTGAGTCAGTTCCAAAGATTCAACTGCCGTCTCCCGGTTCTCAAAAAAATGTATCTCCGCATGCCGACACAATCGACATAAAAAGGGGGGATGTTCTGTTTGTGGGTTCGGATGGATTTTTTGAAGAATTTAAGCGAGTAACGAATCAAGATTTCGAGCGCCTCTTTAAAGGAGTTGCACTCGCGTTGCAAGGGGACCCCGAAGGCATTGGTCTAAAGTTACTCCGTGTTCTGGGTGAAAATCTACGTTACACCCTTTTAGAAGACGATATTTCATTCGTAATAGTATCTAACATCGCTTAGGTGGGGAAATGGGAAAACAGTGGTCCGTTGAAGAGAAAGATCTGACATATGAGACTACCTTGGAGAAACTCTATAACGAGCAAAAGTTCCAAGAGTTGAATGAGATTCTTGATGAAGTGAGGGCGGAGTTTCCGAACAATACTACCGTGGATACTGCTGTTCGAACTATTGTTGAAGAAACCATGAATATCATTAACTACAGTAGTGATTGGAAGGCAGGTGAACTGAAAGTGCGATCTGACTTTTCATCGGGCACCATAAATCTCGAGATTATTTATTCTGGGTCGACGTATTGGGACCCCGTGGAAAAAAAGACTACGACTGTAATTGGATCGACGGACTCCTTCGAAAGTTATAAGAGAGAGGTTGAAATTTCCAGCGGGATCGTACACATCACCATAAAAATCAAGTTAAGGGATCAAAAATGAAATACGATTATGTGGTTGATTTAAAAATTGAAAAAGTTTTCGACAACGAAAATGTCCAGGTAGGCTACATCTACAAAATTATTGGGACGTTTGTTTATGGAGCGCCGGTGTCGACTGTTGAAAAAATTCGAGAGCAAATGGCAAAATTAAAAGACATTGCGCTTACTGACTTAGTCGCCATTGACACCACAGAACTGAAAAGATGGGATTCGTTAGGGGTCACATCGGTAATCAAGCCCATAGTCGATGCCAATCAGCAGCTGATCAAAAAGGGACGAGCCGCCATATATTTAATCGGCGACTTGAATACGGATAAATTCAAAGCTGTGAAAGATAAATATCCTCAGTTTAATAGCACAGCAGTCTTGCCGTGGAGCCCATCTGTTGAAAAGTGGAAACACACCGTCCTGTCGTGAGCGGGCGACTTTATATTCAAATGCATAACTACAAAAGGTGTAGTTACTTTTGACGGTAACTACGGCGCAAACTACAAAGCATTGCAAATGGCCTGATTTGATGTGATTTGACGTGATGTTGTCGCCAAAAGAAAAAAGAGCATTCTCTCTCTTAAGTTTATAAATTTACTTCTCTAATTGGGTTCTTGGAAAACTTGGATTGCGAGCTGTCGAATTTGGTAGGGGCTTCGGGAGCCGAAATTCTTTAAGGATTTCAGGCCCATTTTCCTCGGCCACTACGGATTACTACTTGGGGTGAAATTTAGCACCTTGGCTGGTTGGATTCCATGAATTTGCATGTCGTCTAGGCAGCTTGTCGCGCCCTTGATGTCGATCCCTGCCTTACGCATGTAAATCATCATGACCTTCATATCGGACCAGCCACCCATGGACATAACTTTGCTGGGGGCCACTCCACGGCTCAATAACAGGGTCGCCCAGGACGCTCTCAGGTCATGGAATCTGATCTCCGGTAGTCCAATTGACCGCAAGAACAGCCTTAAAATTCTGGCCTGTTCGCCTTGATCCCATTTCCAGAGTCGCGGAAGAACAAACTCTGTCGAAAAGGTCTTGAGGCGAAGTTCAGCCAGCACGGGCACCAAAGGCAGGGGTATTTCAACAACTCGGTCATGTCCCGACTTTGTGGATTTAAATCCATCCTTGCTGCTCCAAGAACAGTTAACGAGAATCTGCCGTTTATCGAGATTCACATTGTCCCACTGAAGTGCGTACATCTCTAATCTTCAACGGCTAATTGTTGTTGGCTCTGACGAGCAAGTTACGCGAGGA
>JANMVK010000407.1:0-11993 GCA_031392725.1 Pseudobdellovibrionaceae bacterium | reverse complement strand
GTGGGCTCTCCATGGGAGGCGCCGCCGTGGCGACGGTGAACGACGAAACCGCGCTGCTAGTGAATCCCGCGGCGCTCGGCCGCTTGCGCGATTATTTTATCACCATCGCCGATCCGGAAGGCGCCGTCAGTCAGAACACCGAAGCCATCGCCGGCACCGGCGTGTTTCAAATGGGCAATCCGCAAAAGGCCTTGGATAAATGTTTGCTCAAGCCCGACTTGCATCTTCACACGCGCGGACAGGTTTTCCCGTCGGTGGTGGTGCCTAACTTCGGCATCGGAATTTACGGCCGCTCGGAAGTGAACGCCGAAATGAACACCATCACCAATAAATTTATTTACGACTACACCAACGACTACGCCCTGGTATTCGGTTTCAACCTGCGCCTATTCAACGGCGCCATCAAATTAGGCGCGAACGGCCGCGCCACCAACAAAATCACCATCCGCCGCGATGACATCGATCCCACGTCCACCGATTTATCTGACAAGACATTAGCGAAGTCAGGTTTCGGCGTCGGCGCCGACGGCGGATTGATCTTAACCGCTCCTATAGCCTGGCTCCCCTCTATCGCCGGCGTTTACCGCGACATCGGCCGCACCGGCTACGACCTGCGCGACAATATGTTTTTGAAAACCACCGAGCGCCCCGACTCCACGGCGGGTTCGGTTGACGTCGGAATCTCAATCTCGCCTATGTTAGGCAAACGTGTGAGATCCGTGTGGACAGTTGAGTATCAAGACGTGCTCACCTCGGGTGATGAAACCGCCATGCAAAGACGAGCCCACGCGGGACTCGAAATCGGCATTGCTGATGCACTTTTTATCCGTGGAGGAATGAATCAGTACTACTGGACGGCGGGTCTAGAACTCGCCATTCTAAATTACCAATTTCAAGCTGCCAGCTATGGCGAAGACATTGGCACCGCCGACGCACCTCGTGAAGACCGCCGCTACGTAATCAAATTCGCGCTGCGCTTTTAGCCCACTTTTGATCGGCTGCCGACCTCCCGCCGATTGCCCGGTCACGACGCCCGGCTTGAGTTCAAAAATGTTGCGACTTATGATGACCCGCACACAATAATTTTAAATTTGACAGTTCATTTCTCCCGCCAAGCTCGACAGGCACAATATGATGGATCTCTAAAAACCTTCTCTCCGTGCACCGTTGACCCAGTTCATTTTCCTGAGCGCAGCGGCCGTTGAAATTTAATGCCACCTCATGCTTCAATTTAGCGGAAATAGGCGTTCGTTTGTCCGAGGGCGCGGTCTTTTGTTTCAAAACGGCTGGTCCCGGGACTAGTTGAACGCTCGCTTGTAGCTTCCCTTTCATTTTCTGCCGTTCAGCTATCTTCACGGGATCTTCCCGCTGCAAATACTGCGAACTCACCGCTTCCAACATTTCCTCCAACGTAGCCGGCCGCCGCAACTTTTGGCTTAAAACATCTTGCGCACGGCGCAGATCGAGCATTAATTTTTCCGAAATCCCCACCTGAAGCTGTACGCGCGCCACGTCCGCTTTGACTTTAGCATGTTCGACAATCTCCATCTGCGAATTCACGTAGCACATTTTGTCCTGCACCCCGCCATTTGGCGAATGGAGAGCCACTTCCTTCTCAAGTTTGGCCTTACTGGCAGTTTTCGCCAATTCCAGCCAGTGCGCCTGATTTTCCTTATTAATAACGGCACTGATTTTCTTAGCTTTGGTCACCGTTATCGTTCCATTTTTAATTTCTTCCTTTAATGCCGGCACTTGCCGTGCCGTGCGGGCCACCTTTATATAGACGTAAGCAACTTCGTCGGACAGTTTAAGTGCTTCACACGCATATTTAAACAACGAGTTATAACCTAGCGTATAAAAAACTTTGTGCCGATCCAGCTTTTGCAAAATATCAATTAACTCCACCTCGGATTTTTTGTAGCGGCCAGCTACCGCAAGTGCTTCTTGATGGATTGTCTGAGCCAAGGCATTTTTTATAGGGGATTTCAAATTTCCTCCAATTCTCGATCGGTCAAATTACCATTGGGGAATTTGAAATTCTCCTTAATAATAATTATTAATTTGTTGCAAATATTATTTATTTAGTTGGAGATTTTAAATGATGGTCCCGGGACTGGTTGCACAATGAAGTCATCTAACTAGTCCCGGGACTAGTTGGCTTTTGATGTTGAGAAACCCGATGTGAAATGACGCGGAATTTTCGTCTCCTATGAGCTGATTGTGAGTTCGCGATGGGCTGTCCGTCCTGTGAGGGCCTTTCTCCCCGCCTTCCGGCCGTGGAGAGGGAAAAGGTTCGGAGGGATTTAATTTTGGGAAAGATGATGGGGGCTGAAGGAATGGAGATGGTTTATTTCACCGGTTCCTTGCCGCGCGTGTCACCCTTCGGGCGAATACCCTTGTGATCAGGATGATCACAAGGCAGCCCGCACATGGATGGCCGCGCTTCGCGCATTCGTATCTGCTGCTCGAAGACGAAATTTCCGCGCTTAAAAATCTAGAGCGAATTCCGCCATGTACCGGCGGCTCTCCTGAGGTAATGACGGGGCGCCGACTTCCTCACCGTACGAGCATAGATCCATATGGAACCACGCCAAGCGCGCGCCAAAACCAGCGGTCCAATATCCCTGATTCAGGCCGACCGACCAGTGGCCCTTCCACCAATTGAACATGCGCCAATACGCTTCGAAGCCCGCGTGCAGCCCTTTCTTTAGCGTCCAATTGTCGTGAGCCATGTCGCGGATATCGAACGCGAATTTGGGTTCGAACACCCAAAGTTGCGGCAACTCCCATTTGGTGCCGAAATCAAAACGCCGTTGCAAATGCGCCGGTTCACCGGAGTTTTTATCGATAAAGTGAAAATTTTGTTTAAAGCCGTAGTCGACTAAATTACGGCCCACAACGGCGAACGTGGGTTGCATGTATTTAAAATATTTAAACACGCCCGTCAGCGCCGGCTTCCACATCATGGCTAAATCCAAATCGAAAGTCAGACCTTCGCCTGCATGAGACGTATCAAACACATCTCCGCCTTGCGCCAGTTGGCCCGCGGCGAGTGACTCCGCCACGTGAATACGGTGAATGCTCTTAGCGGTGGCGCCCCAGCTCAATTCATTTTTTTTGTTTTTAAACCAAGTGAGTTTTTTAGAATAGGCGAACGCCAACGTGGTGTCCTGATACAAATTAATATTCAGAGCCGGACCGATCTGGCGGTGAATGCCGACGTCGAGCGATAAGTCCGCGGGAATCAGCGCGATCCCCCAGTTCGGACGCACCCATACGGCGCCAACGGTGGGAATGCGGTAGTAAAAGTGATCGCCATAGTGGCTCACAATCAAATCAGAATAGGCCTGATCCTGGGCGGGACCTTCGGGCATGTCTTTAATGTCCTCCATTTCCTTAAACAGCTCGCGGCTCTCGGTGGTGGCGCCGCCGCGGACAAACATGCGGATATGACCGTCTTTGCGCAAAGCCAGAGTCGCGGGATTATAAAATATCGAACTGTGGTCATCGGCCACCGCGGTGAAGGCATTGCCCATGCCCAGCGCGCGCGTGCTGGTGTACTCCTGGTGAATGGTGAAGTCCAGGGCGCGGACTTGCTGGCCGTGGGCTGGGAAATTGGCGCATAAATTCAGAAGGATTAAGATCACGACGGGACGCATGTTCAAATTCCCTACCTTCATAAGATGAGTTCGATATATTCTTATTTCACAATGGCAAAGCTCCCGATTTTTGTCAGTGCGACGATTGTCTTGATTTTTTCCCACGGCGGGGCCGCGGCGAGTCCGCAGGACAATGTTTTGGGCGTGGAACCCGCTGTGGAAGCGGAAGAAGTCCGTGCCCTGGACGACAACATGGCGGTCAGTCCGCCCCCCGCGCTCAAAGGAAAACCTGGACCGCCCAACGCGCGTTATTATCCCTATCAGCAGCAACTCACGTACCGTTCGGGCTACGACTCCGATTATCCCAAGCTGGGCGTCGACAACTGGGTGATTGGGTTCCAGTATTTATTTCCCAAATTTTTATCGCCAAAACTCGAGGCGGGAGCGGATTTGCTCGACAACGGCACGGGGCATTTGCACGTCGGCGCGCGCTGGATCCGCACCGAGCGTTCCTACTTCCGTCCCTCGGTGAAAGTCGGTTTGGATCATCTGGCGGAGAGCCGGGAGGGCCTGGCGACGTTCACCAAAATAGAAAATTATTTCGCACGCGGATCGGCCACGCTGGAATACGTGGTGTGGAATCCATTTTCTTTGCGCTTGGAATATGAAATTTTAGCCAACTTCGACAAAATGCGCGCGGTCGCGACGCTAGGAATTTCCCACGGCTGGTGATTTCACGCCGATTTTTTTCAAAGCGGCGTCGATTTCCCGCGCTAAATTTTCCATCGACGAATCATTGACGATTACCGCTGAAGCCTTGCGCGACTTGATCTCCGGGCTCACGTGTTTTTGCTCACGCGCCAGAATATCTTCCAGCGAAAGATTCATGCGGCGCTGAATCCGTTCGCGGCGGACCACGTCGTCCGCGCTCACCACGAGGATAAAATCAAACTGCGATTCCATGTTTTTTTCAAACAGCAGCGGCACATCGTAAAACGCCGCGGAGGTCCCATTTTTAACTAATATCGCCTTTAAGCGCGCCACTTCCTCCCGGACTTTAGGATGGAGAAAGGCTTCAAGCTGGTCGAGTTTTGTGGGGTCGGTGAATACTAATTTTCCCAATGCGCGACGGTCCAAATTTCCATCGGCGCCGCGCACACTCTGGCCAAAGGTCGAGATCAAATCCTTGGCCACATCGCCGCCGGGTTTCAGCAAGTCGTGCACCACCTGGTCGGCGTCTAAAACCGGGAATCCTTTTTCTCTCAGGACTTTAGCCACGGTCGATTTTCCGCTGCCCATCGCCCCTGTTAAACCGATCCAAAGCATGACCTAACTCTAGGCCAAACCTCAAAAAATTCAATGTTTTAGAGCCAAAATCCGATTGTATTAACGTGTCAGGACATTACGAACATTTTGGCAAATATATACTTCTCGAAAAGCTAGCTACTGGCGGCATGGCCGAAGTTTTTCTTGGCCGCGGCAGCGGGGCCGGCGGCATCGGAAAGTTTTTCGCCATCAAACGCATTCTCCCACAGTATGCCGACAGTCCTGAGTTCATCGAAATGTTCAAAGACGAAGCTAAGATCGCGATCAATCTGAATCATTCAAACATCGTGAGCATTCATGAGTTCGGCGTTGAGAAGGGCCAGTTCTTTCTGGTCATGGATTATCTCGAAGGCCGCAACCTGCGCCAAATCCTGAACAAAATGAAAAAGAGTTCGGTGCAGTTTTCCATCGATCAAATCGTTTTCATCATCAAGGAAGTGGGCGCCGGTCTTGACCACGCCCACCGCTGCATTGACGGCTCGACCGGCAAGCCACTCAACATCACCCACCGGGATATGAGCCCGCAAAACGTGATGGTGAGTTTCGAAGGTGAAGTGAAGATCGTGGATTTCGGCATCGCCAAAGCCGAGAGCCAAATCGAAAGCACCCGCGCCGGCACGCTCAAGGGAAAATTCGGCTACATGAGTCCGGAACAAGCCGAAGGCCAACCGGTGGATTTACGCACGGATATTTTCTCGCTCGGCATCGTGCTGTGGGAACTTCTCGCCAACGACCGATTGTTCGTGGCTAATAACGAAATCAACACGCTTAGAAAAATTCGCGATTGCCAAATTCCATCTTTAAGAAAAATCAATCCGAACATTCACACGGAGCTTGAGCGCATCGTGCAAAAGGCGCTCGCGCGCGACCGCAACCTGCGTTACCAGACCGGCGCCGCTTTACACCGCGACTTGAACCGCTTCCTCAATCGCCAATATCCCGATTTCAGCGGCCAAGATTTTTCCGTATTTGTAAAATCCGTATTCGCCGATGAAATTTTGTCGTTAAGAAAACGTTTGGTCGAGTACGCCAAGGTGAATCTCACCATCAGCCTCGATCTCTCCCGCCGTGCCCGGAACGATGACGACACCTCGACCTCGCTGCTCAACACCGACACCAGCTCCGCCGTGCAAGTGACGGCGAGCCAGGCGCAGAGCCAATCGGATTTGCCCAGCGATCTTTTGTCGCAAACGGATTTGGTCTCGGCCAGCCACAATCCACCGTCTTCGCACAAACGCGACGACGACGACAGTTTGGTCACCGCGAGCCAGGGCAGCTCGTCGAGCCCCTCGTTACAAATCTCCTCCAATCCGTCATTGCAAATTCACAGCGAAGTGACCAAGACCGATGCCCATACGGACAACATGGGCCCGCCGGCACCCAAGCCGGCCAAGCCCACGGTCACGAGTTTGCTCGATGACAATGCTTTGCAAAACGCGTTGGGCGTGCGTGAGAGTTCCAACCCCCGCATTCAACCGATGGAAATCAGGCCGGGCGATGTGTTGCAGGCCGCCGATCTCAATGTGCCTCAGCCCGGCCCCGATCCCAAGCAAGGGCGCGCGCCCATGCGCCAATCACGCAATACCATGACTCAGCCGCGCAAAAAAGAATCCCAGCCCGGGTCCATGCGCATGGCGACCTTTGTGGTGTTTGCGCTCTTGTGCCTCAGCGTTTATTCCTATCTCGTCAAATACTTCACCCCTGTGATGCAGCCGGTGATCAACGTCACTCAACCCTATATTGGATTCCTGCATTCCATGCTGGGCGTGACCACCGAGCCCGTTCCCGGAGCTGGCGGCCCGGTTGTTGTGGCCCCTGTCATCGCCCCTGGAATTGACGTTCCCCTGCCGCAACTCGACGGCATTGTCGTGACCAGCAACCCGTCCGGCGCGGAAATTATTGTCAACGAGCAATCCACCGGAATGGTGACACCGAGCCGGATCGAAGTGACCGGAATGTTCACCATCAAAATTAAAAAGAAGGGCTATGCCGAATTTAAGGTGGCGGACGGCACCCGTGAGTCCGTGGGCCACCGGCTCGATGCCACGCTGGAAAAATTGAACATCGCTTATTTGGATGTCGAAATCTTCCCGCCCCAGCCCGCCAATCTGTTCATTAACGGTAAGCAATATCTGATCAAGCGCAGCTCGGTGAGGGAAATCCCCATTCCCGGCGGCACTCCGGTCAAAGTTCGCGCCGAATCCATAGGCACCAACACCTTTGAGGAGCTGATCGTCAGCGTCCCCACCGACAAGCGCAAAGTGGTGCAGCTCAATCCCCGCAAGAGCGGCACCCGCCAACCCGCCAGCCCGAACGGTTTACAGCGCTAATAAAGCGTGTTAGTCCCAAGTTCCATGACCATCATCCAGCATCTTTTCAATTCCGTGCAGAGGCCCGCCGATTGGACCGCGGTCCGTTTCAAACGCCATAAGAACTGGCTTTCACTCACCTGGAGCGATTACTTCCGCAGCGTGGAAGCCGCCGCCTTGGGGCTGGCCGCCCTTGGCGTGAACAAAGGCGACCGCGTGGCCGTGCTCAGCCACACCCGGTGGGAATGGGCCGCCTTGGACTTCGGAATTATGGGCCTTGGAGCCGTCACGGTGCCGGTTTACCAAAGCAATAAACCTGAAGAACTCGAATGGATCATCAAACACTGTGAAGCCAAAATTCTGGTGGTGGAAGATCAATCGCAGCTGAGAAAATGGGAACCCATCGCCAAACGCTGCAAGAGCGTGGAACAGGTGATTTGCATCGAACCCGCCAGCGACGGCCTGAATGGCGCCATGAGCTGGGAAGAATTTCTCAACCTCGGCATAAAAAAATTCGGCGCTGGTTCAGATGAGTTTCAACAGCGGGCGAATGCGGTCAAACTGACCGATATGGCCACCATCGTTTACACCTCCGGCACCACCGGCGAGCCCAAGGGCGCCGTGCTTAACCACGAACAAATTATCAGCGAAGTCGAAGACATCGTAAAAGCCTTCCCGATTACACCCGCCGATTCCACGCTGTGCTTTTTGCCGTTTGCCCATGTGCTGGGCCGGATGGAACTGTGGCTGCACATGTATCTGGGCTTCACGCTGAATTTTGCCGAAGGGATTGATAAACTGCGCGGCAATCTGGCGGAAGTGAAACCCACAGTGATGATCGGCGTGCCGCGGATTTTTGAAAAAATCTACGCCGGACTACTGACTCAAATTGAAGGCCAGGCCTGGCGCAAAAAAATGTTCGATTTTCTAAGCGCGCGCAACAATTGGCTGCCCAAGATGGCGGCCGACGTGCTGATTTACCGCAAGCTGCGCGAAGGCCTCGGCGGGCGGCTGCGCTTTGTGGTCAGTGGTGGCGCGCCGCTGGAAGCGCAACTCGCGTCATTCTTCGGTAAAGCCGGATTGCTGCTGCTCGAGGGTTACGGACTGACCGAAACCTCCGCCGCCATTTGTGCCAACACGCCCGATTCCTACGAGTTCGGCACCGTCGGAAAACCGTTGGCCGACGTCGAAGTGAAGCTGGCGGAAGACGGCGAAATTTTAGTGAAATCAAAAAAAGTGATGAAGAGTTACTACAAGGATGAAGCCGCCACGAGCCTCGCCTTTAAGGACGGCTACTTCCTCACCGGTGATGTCGGCGTATGGACCAGTAAGGGTTTTTTGCGCATCACCGACCGCAAAAAAGACCTGATCAAAACCGCCGGCGGAAAATATGTAGCCCCGCAAAAGTTAGAGGGCCTGCTCAAGTTAAATCCGCTGATCTCCAATGTGTTGATTCACGGCGACCGCAAAAAATATATTGTGGCGCTGGTCACCTTGAACGAATCCTATGTCAAACACTTGGCGCGCGATAGAAATTGGACGTTTAAGGATTTTAAAGCGCTGGTCCAGCGGCCCGATATCAAAGCCCTGGTGCGCAAGCAGATCGCCGACGTCAACGCCCAGCTTTCCAGTTACGAGACCATTAAAAATTTCGCCATTCTCCCCGACGACTTTACCGTTGAACGGGGCGAGTTGACGGCGTCATTAAAGGTGAAGCGCAAAATTGTCGACGAAAAATTCAAAACGGTAATTGAAGGACTCTATTGAAACACCTGGGGCTGGTTTTCGCAGTCCTGACCCTGGCTTTCATCGGAGGATGGCTTTATCTCCCTCAGCTTTCGCCTGCGAAAAAGCCACCTTTTAATGTGCTGGTGGTGGGCTGGGACGGCTCGCGGCTTGAGCGCATCGAACAATTGCTGGCTGAGAACAAACTTCCCGTCTTAAAAAAATTAATCAGCCAAGGATCCTTTGTAAAAGTAAACATCACCGACGGCCGCACCGACACTAAGGCCGGCTGGACGCAAATTTTTACCGGTTACAATGCCGCGGTTACTGGCGTGCATAGCAACCGGGATTACCGACCCATTCCTCCGGGCTACACCGTGTTCGAGCGCCTGATCGATAAATTCCATGACGGCATCGCCACTTTGTTTATTTCCGGCAAGGTCAACAATATCGGCGCGCGCGGCCCGCATAAGGTGTGCATCAACTGCAAATCGCGCTTTGATGACACCCACGGAAAAACCCAATGGTGGGACGAAAACAGCGAAGCGCCCACCAAGAAGGGCCTCCCGCGGGAATACAGTGAACGCGCGGGCGAACCCTATTTCAACGCCGCCAAGCGTTTGCATCTTTACAAAAACGACCTGGGCGAGGCCGCCAATGTAGCCGCCTTCGCGATTGAATCCCTGCGCCAAATTCAAGGGCGGAACTTTTTCGCCTTCGTCCATTTTGAGGAGCCCGATGAAATGGGCCATTTGAATAGGGAGGGGTCAATTAGCTACCTCTCGGCCATCGAGGAAGCCGACCGTCGCACCGGCGAACTGCTGGTGGCCATCGCGCAAATGAAATTCCCCGGCGAGCTGCGAGTGTTTATCGCCAGTGATCATGGCTTTAACCGCCTTGAGCACGGTCATGGCGATGCACCGGAGACCTTTCTGGCATCAACGGTTCATGGCTTGGAGCAACAAGCGGACCGGCGCGACTTTACTCCCACCATTTTAAAAATGTACGATTTCGCGTTGGATACCTTGCAGCCCAAACTTAACGGAAGGCCGCTCCTGCAATGAAAAAAAATGTTCTTATGGTGCTGGCTGTGGCCGCGTTCGGAGTGGCCGCAATTTATGGCTTGCGCGCCTTGGATCGCTCTGTCGTGACAAAAACCGAACCCGCTCCGGCTCTAATCCACGATCCCAATACCATTAACATCGGCTATTTCCACGGGGGCCGGACCATTATTTTGTACCGGACCATGGTGTACCGCGAGTTTGAAAAGGAAGGTCTTCATGTGAACTTGATGACCAAATATTTAAATGAGGACACCTGGTTTCCAATGCCGGATCTAACGGCCAGCGGCCATCATCGGACCAAGTCGATTGGCAAAGCCACCGGTGATGAACTGGTGGCGAAGGTGGTGGATGGAACGTTTGACGGGGCCACGATAGGTGAAACCGCATTTATTAAAGCCGTGCGCAATAAGTCGCCGATTGTCGCGGTGGCGGAGCTGGGGCACGACGTGCGCGGCGGCGCCGGTCACGCCTTGGTATTGCACAAGGATGTTAAATTAAGCGGCCCCAAGTCTTATCATGGCTTGAAGTTTGGTGCGCGCCGTTCATCGGGCGGCGATGAAGTGGTCTTGAGGGAATTTCTCGTGCAGCAGGGAGTGGATCCGGACAAGGACGTCAAGCTAATCACCAACGTGTCTGACGATGTATTTGGCTCCATGTTCGCGACGCGGGAACTCGATGGCGGCTACGGCCATGTGATGTCGGTTAAAAAATGGATCGAGAAGTACCGCTATCCGGTCAAAATTCATCGCGCCCTCAATTGGATTGATCCCGAGTTGAGCCAGAGCGTGCTGATCTTTTCCAGAACCTTCGTGGAGGAGCATCCCGACAAAGTCCTAAAAGCGCTGCGCGCCTATCGCCGGCGTGTGCACCATGAATTCCACATGCCCGAATCGGAAAAAGTAACCGACAACGTAAAGGGCTTGCAGATCAGTATGGATTTTGCCGGACTCAATTTACCGGAGCATCGCGAAATCCCCACGATCCGGATCGACATGCTCAACACCTGGCAAAAGCTCCTGGTTAAACACAAAGCACTCGATCAGATTGTGGATTTGCGGCCCTACGTCGACAACACATATGTGGAACAGGTATCCAAAGAAAAACTCTAAATATCCGGATCGGCTTTCGTGCGCCAAAGAGGCTTAAGCGGGTTTTCGGTGTCCAAAGGATGATCGCACGCGAACAGATTCCGCGGGATGGACGATAGGCCGAGCAACGTTTCGCGCAATTTATAATAAATTTCGCGGTTGGCGGTCTTCACATCGGTTTTTTGTTCCGGATCCCGTTTTAAATCAAACAGGCGGCTGCCATTCATGTCATTGACCAGCATGAATTGGCTTTTAAAGCGCAAGCCTTCACTGGAGCCCTGGCAATTGCGCAGATATATATTTTCCCCCGACGAAGCGAAGTCGCGCACCACGGCCGGGCTCAAGTCCGTTTCCACCGCAAGCTGAATTAATTTACCCATCATAGACATGTCGACTTGCTCATCAATAAATTCGGGTGTGGAAAGTCCGCCGCCAGCGGGACGAACCGCCAGCGGAAATCGGATCTGATCCTCTTGCACATTGTTCGAGTGAAGAAAATGATTTTGTTCCATCAGCGATTCACCATGGTCGCCGGTGAAGATCACCACGGTGTTTTGTTTGAGATCGTCCTCGCCAAATAAATCCAGCACCGGACCCAGTTCCCGGTCGAGATTTTTTAACTTCAGTGCGTAAGCCTCATGCAGGATCTTTAAATCCTGGGCGTAGTTCTCACTCGCGCGCCACACGTCGAGCAAACCCGGGTCGGATAACATTTGATACAGCTGGCCCATCCGCACTAATTTTTCATCTGGCACATATTTTTTAAAATAAGGGCTAGCTTTAGCCAATTCGGGATCGGCGAACAGCGTGAGAAGTAACGGCGCCTTATCGGGATAGCGCGCGGGATTTTGCAAATAAAGATTCAGCAGCTCCGCCGAGGGC